>CAZDIF010000156.1:0-6118 GCA_964505365.1 uncultured Actinomycetota bacterium | reverse complement strand
CGCGACGTCGTGGTAGGTGCGGTCGTAGCTCTCGACCACCTCGAAGCTCCACTGGCCCGGGACGACGTTGCGGCCGAGCAGCTCGTGGCGGATGCCCGTCGCGAGGTCGTCGTGGCCGGCCCGTTCGAGCAGCTCGACCGCCTCGCCCAGCTTCGCGTCGGCGTGGCCCATCATCTGGTGGAAGTCGTACAGCCGACCGCGGGCGCGGAGCACCCACTCGTAGTACTCGCGGAGCTTGCCCACGGCTTCGACCGTGGCGTCGTCGACGCCGTGGGGGCGGCGGTCAGGGGCGTCGGCGTCGTCAGCGCCCATGCTGCACGCGTTCGTCGGCGGCGCGGGAGGACGCGGCCATCTCGTCGCGGTGGGTGGCCAGCGCATCCCGCAGCGACGGGTCGGTCGCCGCGAGGATCCGCACGGCCAGCAGCCCGGCGTTCTGGCCGCCCCCGACGGACACCGTCGCGACCGGCACGCCCCGGGGCATCTGCACGATCGACAGCAGCGAGTCGAGGCCGTCGAGGTTGCGCAGCGGGACCGGCACACCGATGACCGGCAGCACCGTGGCCGAGGCCAGCATGCCCGGCAGGTGTGCGGCGCCGCCCGCCCCGGCGATGATCACCTCGAGCCCCCGGTCGGCGGCCTCGGTGCCGTAGGCGAGCATCTCGTGCGGACGCCGGTGCGCCGACACGACCCGCACCTCGTGGGCGATGCCGAACTGGTCGAGCACGTCGGCGGCGGGTCCCATGACGTCGAGGTCGGAGTCACTGCCCATCACGACGCCGACTCGGGGACGAGTGGTGGACTCGCTCATCGTCAGGCTCCTGTCCGTGTCAGCGCGTCCGCGGCGCGGCGGGCGCGGTCGCGGGTGTCCTCGACGTCGTCGCCGATGGCGGTGACGTGGCCGAGCTTGCGGCCGGGGCGCGGCCCCTTGTCGTACAGGTGCACCGCCACCCCGGGGACCGCGAGGGCGTCGGCAAGCCGGTGCCGGGGGTCGTCGCCGGCGGCGTTGCCGAGCACGTTCACGGTCGCGACGGCCGGGGCGGTCGGGGCCGTGTCGCCCAGCGGCAGGTCCAGGGCCGCGCGCGCGTGGTTCTGGAACTGCGAGGTGCGGGCCCCCTCGATGGTCCAGTGCATGGAGTTGTGGGGGCGCTGGGCCAGCTCGTTGACGACCAGCCCGTCGGCGGTGTGGAACAGCTCGACTGCCACCAGCCCGGTCGCTCCGACCTCTTCGGCCAGTCGGCGGCCCAGGTCCGCGGCCGCCTTTGCGACGTCGTCGGGGACCGGTGCCGGGACCACCAGCTCGACGCAGATCCCCTCGTCCTGGACGGTCTCGGTGACCGGGTAGGCGACCGCCTCGCCGCCGGGGCGCCGCGCCACGGCGACCGCCACCTCGCGCTCGATCGGGACCAGTTCCTCGACCAGCAGCGTCACGCCGTCGGCGGTCGCGCCGTCGACCAGCTCGCGGGCCGCCTGGGCGTCGTCGACCACCCACACGCCCCGGCCGTCATAGCCGCCGCGGGCGGCCTTGGCGACGACCGGCCAGCCGTGCTCGTCGCCGAAGGCCGCGACGTCGTCGGCGACCTCGACGGCACGGAAGGCCGGAACCGGGAAGCCGGCCGCGTGCAGCTGCCGCCGCTGGAACAGCTTGTCCTGCGAGTAGTGCAGGGCCGCCGCCGACGGGCGCAGGACGTGGCCCGCGGCCTCCAGTCCGGCGAGCAGGTCCGGGTCCACCAGCTCGTGGTCGAAGGTCACGACGTCGCAGCCCGACGCGAACGCGTCCAGGTCCTCGAACGCCGAGATCGAGCCGACCACCGTGTCGTCGTGGACACGGGCTGCCGCGTCGTCGGGCGACTCCGCGAACACCCGCAGCGGCCATGCCAGCCCGATCACCGCCTGGTGGGTCATCCGCGCCAGTTGCCCCGCCCCGACCATGCCGAGCACGCGGGGGGCGTCGTCGGGGGAGGGCGGCACGCGAGCTCCTGTCGCGTCGAGACGTGGGCACGGGCGAGCCGCAAACCTACGCCAGGGGTCGCAGGCGCGGCCAACTTGCCTCGCGGGCCGGCGAACGCGGGGCCCGCTGGCGGCGTTCCGTAGGCTCCGGGCGATGCGTCGACGCCAGGAGGCAACGATGGGCCGCAACGTGCTCGTCATCGGTGGTGGTGGGCGGGAGCACGCCCTGGCCGGGCGGCTGGCGGAAGCCCCGTCGGTCGACCGCCTCGCCACCGCCCCGGGCAACCCGGGCACCGCCAAGCTGGGTCCGACCCACGCCGTCGATCCGACCGACCCGCGCGCCGTCGCCGACCTGGCAGAGCGCGAGGGACACGACCTCGTCGTGGTCGGCCCGGAGGCCCCGCTGGTCGCCGGCGTCGTCGACGAGCTCGACGCCCGGGGCATCCCGGCGTTCGGCCCCACCGCCGCGGCCGCGCGGCTGGAGGGCTCCAAGGCCTTCGCCAAGCAGGTCATGGAGGCCGCCGGCGCCCCGACGGCCGGCCACGTCGCCACGGCCGACCGTGACGAGGCGCAGGCCGCCCTGGATCGCTTCGCCCCGCCGTACGTGGTCAAGGCCGACGGCCTGGCCGCCGGCAAGGGCGTGCGGATCTGCGACGAGATCGGCGACGCCCGCGACGCAATCGACGATGCCCTGGTCCGCGGGGCCTTCGGCGAGGCCGGCGAGCATCTGGTGATCGAGGAGTTCCTCCATGGCCCCGAGCGCAGCGTGTTCGGCGTCTGCGACGGCACGGACGTCGTGGTGCTGTCGCCGGCCCAGGACTACAAGCGGGCGCTCGACGGGGACGAGGGGCTCAACACCGGCGGCATGGGCGCCTACACGCCGGTCCCCGGGTTCGGCTTCGACGAGGCGTTCGGGCTGGTCGACACGGTGTTCCGACCCGTCCTGGCCGCGATGGCCGACCGGGGCGCACCCTTCCGGGGGCTGCTGTACGCGGGGCTGGTCGACACCGGCGATGGGCCGTCGAGCAGAGCGGCAGCGAGCACGCAGCGATACAAGCTGCTGGAGTTCAACGTCCGGTTCGGCGACCCCGAGGCCCAGGTGGTCCTGCCCCGTCTGGCCAGCGACCTCGGCGAGCTGCTCACCGCGGCCGCCACCGGGTCGGTCCGCGACGTCGACGTCGACTGGCACGACGACGCGTTCGTGGCCGTCGTGCTGGCCTCCGGTGGTTACCCGGCCGGCTACGACAAGGGGCTGCCGATCACGGGCGTGGACGAGGCCGCGGGAATGGACGGTGTCGAGGTGTTCCACGCCGGCACCGGCCGTGACGCCGACGGGACGCTCGTGACGGCCGGCGGCCGCGTCCTCAGCGTCGTGGGCCGGGGCGCCACCGTGGGCGACGCCCGGCTGCTGGCCTACGACGCCGCCGACCGGATCCGCTGGGAGGGCCAGCACCGCCGCAGCGACATCGCCCTGCTGCCGGCCTGACCACGGGCTCGCCGGCCGGCGACCCCCAGCTAGGGTCGGCCTCCGGCGACTCGACCATCCCGCTGGACTGCAGGAGGACCCGATGGCCACACCACTCGTCGGCATCCTGATGGGCAGCAAGGCCGACCTCCCGGTGATGGAGAAGGCCGGCAAGCAGCTCGAGGACCTCGAGATCCCCTACACCCTCGACGTGATGTCCGCGCACCGCAACCCCGCGAAGGTCGGCGAGTGGGCCAACGGTGCTGCCGATGCCGGCTACCGGGTGCTGATCGCCGGGACCAGTCGGGCCGCCCACCTGCCCGGTGTGGTCGCTGCCCACACCGCCCTGCCGGTGATCGGCGTGCCCTGCCTGTCCGACCACCTCGGCGGGGCCGACGCGCTGTACTCGATCGTGCAGATGCCACCCGGCGTGCCGGTGGCGACCGTCGGGATCGACAACGCGAGGAACGCGGCCATCCTCGCCGCCCAGATCATCGCGCTGTTCGACGAGGGCGTTGCCCGCCGGCTCGCCGAGTTCCGGGAGGAGCAGGCGACCACGGGCATGGAGCACCGCTCCTGGGAGCCCGGCGAGTCAACGGGCGGGTTCGGCTTCCAGCCCTGAGCACGCGGCCGCCCGGACTCGGGGCGCCGGCGCACTGGCCGTGTACCGGTCCTCCACCTCGTGGGGCGGTGACGCCGCGAGCAGATCGGCGGCCGCGGTGACGGTCTCGTCGTCCACCCGTCGCAGGGCCCAGACGGCGAGCCGCTCGACCAGGACGGTGGGCTCGCCGGGGCGGACGGCGAGCCGCCGCGCCCGATCGGGGTCCGCGACCGCCGTGAGCAGGGACACGGCCCGGCGGGTGGCGTCGTCGACCTCGCCGTCGCGCAGTCGGGCGACGATGCGGTCCAGCAGGTCGAAGCGGGCGGTGTCCAGGACCTGGGGTGCGGTCGCGGTCATGGCGGTTCCTCTCGTCGAAACCCATGATCCCCGTTGACAGAAGCGCCAGCGAGTGGCAGGATTGACATCATGCAAAACAATTCTGCCACCATCGTCCACCCCCGGATTGGGGCGGTCGACCCCGAGCTCGCCGAGGCCGCGCGCCGGCCGCTGGCGGCCGAGCCGACCGTCGCCGTGCTGCTCCTCGACGGGATGAACCCGTTCGAGTTCTCCATCGCCTGCGACGTGTTCGGGATCCGGCGGGGCGAGGTGCTGGCCCGGATGGAGACGCCCCGCTGGTACGACCTGCGGGTCTGCGGCGTGCGCCCCGGGGCGACCGTGCGGACGAACGTCGGCTTCTCGATGCAGGTCGAGCGGGGGCTGGACGACGTGGCCACGGCCGACACCGTCATCGTGCCGATGGCCAGCAAGGACCCGGCCGACGAGTCGCAGGTCTGCGGCTGGCGCATGCCGGGCATGCCCGACGACGAGGTGTTCGACGCCCTGCGTGCCGCGGCCGACAACGGCGCGCGGATGATCTCGTTCTGCTCCGGCGCGTTCGTGCTGGCCGAGGCGGGGCTGCTGGACGGGCGACGCGCGACCACGCACTGGATGTACCTGCAGTCGTTCCGTGCCCGCTACCCGCGTGTCGAGGTGGTCGACGACGTCCTGTACGTGGACGACGGCGACGTGCTGACGTCGGCCGGGTCGGCGGCGGGCATGGACCTGGCCCTGCACGTGGTCCGCACCGACCACGGGGCGGACGTGGCCGACCTCATCGCCCGCCGGATGGTGGTGCCGCCGCACCGCGACGGCGGCCAGGCCCAGTACACGACCGTGCCCGAGGTGCCGCGCGGCGGGACCCCGTTCGCCGAGCTGCTGGACTGGATCCTCGCCCACCTCCACGAGCCACTGGAGGTCGGCGAGCTCGCCGACCGTGCCGGCATGAGCGCCCGCACCTTCGCGCGGCGGTTCCGCGACGCCACCGGGACCACGCCGCACCAGTGGATCACCACCCAACGGGTCAACCGGGCGCGGCAGCTGCTGGAGACGACCGACCTCACCGTCGACGCCATCGCGACACGCAGCGGCCTCGGGACGGCCGTCAACCTGCGCACCCGGCTGCGGGAGGCCTGTGGGGTCAGCCCGTCCGCCTACCGACAGCGGTTCCGCCGCACGGCCTGATGCGGCCTGCGGGTGCGCGGGGCCGGCGCCTAGGCTCGACGTCCCCTGCTCGTTCGACGAAGGTGTCCATGTCCCTCGACGGCCTCGACCTGCTGCGGTCCGGCAAGGTCCGTGACATCTACCGTGCCGACAACGATCGGCTGCTGCTGGTCGCCAGCGATCGCGTGTCGACCTTCGACGTGGTCCACCCGACGGCGATCCCGGACAAGGGCCGGGTGCTGACCGGCGTCTCGCGGTTCTGGTTCGACCACCTCGCCGACGTCGTCGACAACCACCTCGTGTCGACCGACGTCGCCGACTTCGGCGAGGCCGCGCAGGCGCACGCCGACGAGCTGCACGGCCGCACCATGCTGGTGCGTGAGGTCGAGATCATCCCGTTCGAGTGCGTCGTCCGCGGCCACCTCGCCGGGTCCGGCTGGAAGGAGTACCAGCGGGACGGGACCGTCTGCGGCATCCGGCTCGACGAGGGCCTGGTGGAGGCCGACCGCCTGCCCGAGCCGATCTTCACGCCGGCGACCAAGGCCGAGCGGGGCGAGCACGACGAGAACGTCAGCTACGAGTACATGGCCGAACGGATCGGCGAG
>CAZDIF010000155.1:0-6127 GCA_964505365.1 uncultured Actinomycetota bacterium | reverse complement strand
GATCCTCGGGGCGTTCATGTACCCGGCGATCTACAAGTTCGACGCCTACGACTTCCGGTGCCGGGGCATCTTCACGAACAAGACGCCCACCGACGCCTACCGCGGCGCCGGCCGGCCCGAGGCCACCTACGCGATCGAACGGATCGTCGACGAGGCCGCCAACGAGCTCGGCGTCGACCCGATGGAGCTGCGCCGTCGCAACTGGATCCAGCACGAGGAGTTCCCCTACGAGATCATCTCCGGGCTCACCTACGACTCGGGCAACTACGAGGCGGCCACGGCCAAGGCCATGGAGCTGTTCGACTACGACGGCCGCCGCGACGAGCAGTCCCGCCGGCGCGACTCGAACGACCCGAGGCAGCTCGGCATCGGCATCTCCACGGTCACCGAGATGTGCGGGCTGGCCCCGTCTCGGGTGCTCGGGTCGCTGTCGTTCGGCGCGGGTGGCTGGGAGCACGCCAGCGTGCGGATGCTGCCCAGCGGCAAGGTCGAGGTGATCACCGGCACGTCGCCGCACGGCCAGGGCCACGTGACGGCCTGGAGCCAGATCGCCGCCGACCAGCTCGGCGTCCCGTTCGAGGACATCGAGGTCCGCCACGGCGACACGTCGGTGTCGCACAAGGGCCTCGACACCTACGGGTCGCGCTCGCTGGTGGTGGGCGGCTACGCCGTGGTGAAGGCCTGCGAGAAGGTCGTCACCAAGGCACGGCAGATGGCCGCGCACCTGCTGGAGGCGTCCGAGGACGACCTCGAGTTCGCCGACGGCGCCTTCAGCGTGAAGGGCTCGCCCGAGGCGTCGACCACGATCCAGGACATCGCGCTCGCGTCCTTCGCCGGGCACGACTACCCGGAGGGCATGGAGCTCGGGCTGGACTCGGACGCGACCGTCGACCCCGAGAACTTCAGCTACCCCCACGGCACCCACCTCGCGTTCGTCGAGGTGGACACCGAGACCGGTCACGTCGAACTGCTCGACTACGTCGCGGTCGACGACGTCGGCAAGGTCATCAACCCGCAGATCGTCGAGGGCCAGGTCCACGGCGGCATCGCCCAGGGCATCGCCCAGGCGCTCTACGAGCACGCCATCTACGACGACATGGGCAACCTGACGACCGGCACGCTGGTCGACTACTACATGCCGTCGGCGGCGGACCTGCCGACCTTCCGCACCGACCGGACCGAGACGCCGGCCACCACCAACCCGCTGGGCGTCAAGGGCGTCGGCGAGGCGGGCACGATCGCCTCGACGCCGGCGATCATGAACGCGGTGATCGACGCCCTGCGGCCGCTCGGCGTGAACGAGGTGCTGATGCCCGCGTCGCCCCAGCACGTCTGGGACGCCATCAACGAGGCAGGAGGTGCGGCATGATCCCCGCGAGCTTCGACTACGTCCGCGCCGGCTCGATCGACGAGGCCGTCGGCGCCCTGGCCGAGCACGGCGACGAGGCCAAGGTGCTCGCCGGCGGCCACAGCCTGCTGCCGATGATGCGGCTGCGCCTGGCCGTCCCGGAGGTCCTGGTGGACGTCGGCCGGGTCGACGAGCTGCACGGCGTCCGCGAGGACGGCGACATGCTCGCGATCGGCGCGGCGACCACCCACCACCAGGTCATGACCGACGACCTCGTCCGCCAGCACTGCGGCGTGCTCGCCGACGTCACCTCGATGATCGGGGACCCGCAGGTGCGCCACCGCGGCACCATCGGCGGCGGCATCGCCCACGGCGACGCGGCCGGCGACCTGCCGGCGACACTGCTGGCCCTCGGCGGCGAGGTCGTGGCGGCTGGCCCGGACGGGCGGCGCACCATCGCCGCGTCCGACCTGTTCTCCGACTACCTCGAGACGGCCCTGGCCGACGACGAGGTGCTCGTCGAGGTCCGTGTTCCCAAGCTCGCCGGCTCGTGGGGCTGGAACTACCAGAAGTTCAACCGCAACGCGCAGGCGTGGGCCATCGTCGGCTCGTGCGCGCTGGTGAAGCGGTCGAACGGCACGATCGAGGAGGCCCGCGTCGGGCTCACGAACATGGGCGTCGTCCCGGTCCGCGCCGCCGCCACCGAGCAGGCGCTCGCCGGTGCCTCACCGGACGCGATCGAGGAGGCCGCCGGGTCGGCGGCTGACGACACCGACCCGCCGGAAGACCTCAACGCCACCGCCGACTTCCGCCGGCACCTCGCCCGGGTGCTGACGGGCCGGGCGCTGCGGACGGCGGCCGACGGGTCCTCATGAGTGGAACTCACGAGGCCGGGCCGGGCCTGCTGCCCGACGGGGTCGTCGACCCCGAGGGGGTGGCGGCCCGGCTCGGTGACGTCGACTACCTCGCCGACCGTGGCCTGGCCACGGCGGTGTACCTCGCCCTGCGGCTGCACCGGCCGCTGTTCCTCGAGGGCGACGCCGGCGTCGGCAAGACGTCGCTGGCGGGCGCGGTCGCGCAGGTGCTGGACGCCCCGCTGATCCGGCTGCAGTGCTACGAGGGCATCGACGCCACGCAGGCGCTGTACGACTGGAACTTCCCGCGGCAGATCTTGCACCTGCGCGCGGCCGAGGCGGCACACCGCGACGAGGACGCCGCCGCGCTCGAGGCCGAGCTGTACGGCCGGGACTTCCTCGTCGCCCGCCCCCTGCTGCAGGCGCTGGAGACCACCCCGTCGGTGCTGCTGGTCGACGAGGTCGACCGGGCCGACGACGAGTTCGAGGCGTTCCTGCTGGAGGTCCTGTCCGAGTTCACGGTGACCATCCCCGAGCTCGGCACCATCCGGGCCGCCGTCCCGCCGGTCGTGGTGCTGACCTCCAACCGCACCCGCGAGGTCCACGACGCGCTGAAGCGCCGCTGCTACTACCACTGGGTCGGCCACCCGGACCTCGAGCGCGAGGTCGCCATCGTCCGCGCCCGCCTGCCCGGGGTCGGCGAGCGGCTGGCCCGCCAGGTCGTCGGGGTCGTGCAGGCCCTGCGGCGGCTGGACCTGCTGAAGCCGCCGGGCGTCGCCGAGACCCTCGACTGGGTGCAGGCCCTCGACGCCCTGGGCGCCGCCGAGCTGGACGACGAGCTGGTCGGCGCCACGCTCGGCAGCGTGCTCAAGTTCCACGAGGACCAGCGCCGCGTCGACGAGGTCGACCTCGCCGCGATCCGCACGGCGGGCTGATGGGTGGGCCGGACACGACCGCGGTGCCGGGCGACCTGGCCCCGGTGCTGGTCCGCTTCGCCGAGCGCCTGCGCGACGCCGGCGTGGCCGCGACCCCCGACCGGGTGCACGCCTTCCTCGCCGCGCTCGACGCGATCGGGGCCGGCGACCCGGCCGACGTCTACTGGACCGGCCGGGTCACCCTCTGCGGCGACCCGCTGGACCTCGTCCGCTACGACCGCGTCTTCGCCGAGGTCTTCGGGGGCGCCGCCGTGGACGAGTCACCGGTCCGCCGCACCGTGGTGCGGGTCGGGCCGGCCGGCGACGACGACGAGGGGGACGAGGGCGAGGAGGTCGACGAGGCCGCGGCGCTGGTCGGCAGTGCCTCGCGGGTCGAGCGCCTGCGCCACCGCGACGTCACGGACCTGACGGAGGACGAGCGGGCCGACCTGCGGCGGCTGCTCGCGACGTTCCGCCTGCCCGGCGAGGCACGCGTGACCCGGCGGTACCGGCGCGCCCACCGCGGCGTGCTGGACCGGACCACCACGGTCCGCCGGCTGCTGCGGTCCGGGGGCGAGCCCGCCCGGCTGGCGTACCGCCGCCACCGCACGCGGCCGCGGCGGGTCGTGCTGCTGGCCGACATCTCCGGGTCGATGGGCGCCTACGCCGACGTGCTGCTGCGGTTCGCCCACGCGACCGTGCGGGGCCACGCCGCCCGCACGGAGGTGTTCACGCTGGGGACCCGCCTCACCCGGGTCAGCCGCGAGCTCGGGCTGCGCGACCCCGATCTCGCCATGCGGGCCGTCGGCGAGGCGGTGCCGGACTGGTCGGGCGGCACGCGGCTGGGGGACACGCTCAAGGAGTTCCTGGACACGTGGGGTCAGCGCGGCGTCGCCCGCGGCGCCGTGGTCGTCGTGCTGTCCGACGGGTGGGAGCGGGGCGACGTGACCCTGCTCGGCGAGCAGATGGCCCGGCTGCGGCGACTGGCGCACCGGGTCGTGTGGGCCAACCCGCGGGCGGGGCAGGCGGGCTACCAGCCGATCGCCCGCGGGATGGCCGCCGCGCTGCCGTCGTGCGACGACCTCGTCGCGGGCCACTCGCTGGCGGCCCTGGAACACCTCGCCCGGGTCGTGTCGGGGGCCGTCGTCCCGTCGGGCGGCGCGACGGCGGCTCGTACGGCACCATCGTGGGACGTGGAGGTCGAGCATGCGTGAGGTCCTGACCCAGATCCGCCGGTGGCAGGCCGACGGGGAGACGTTCGCACTGGCCAGCGTCGTCGACACGTCGGCGTCCGCCCCGATGGGGCCGGGGGCCGCGGTGGCGGTCCACCCGGACGGCACCGTGCTGGGCAGCGTCTCCGGGGGCTGCGTCGAGGGAGCGGTCGTCGAGACCTGCCAGGAGGTCCTCGCCGGCGCGGAGCCGCGGCTGGTCACGTACGGCTACTCCGACGACGAGGCGTTCGCCGTCGGGCTCACCTGCGGTGGGACGATCCACGTGTTCGTGCAGGCGATCCGGCCGGACGGCGACGTGGACGTCGCCGCGATCGGTGACGCCGTCGACGCCGACGCACCGGTGGCCGTGGCCACCGTCGTGGAGGGTCCGGCCGACGTCGGCGCGGCCATGACGATCTGGCCCGACCACGTCGACGGCACCCTCGGCCGCGAGGGTCTCGACGTCGCGGTCGTCGACGACGCCCGCGGGATGCTCGCCCAGGGTGCCTCGGGCCGGCGCCACTACGGGCCGTCCGGCCAGCGCCGCCGCGACGAGGTCGGCGTGTTCGTCCAGTCGTTCGCGCCGCGGCCCCGGATGCTGGTGTTCGGTGCCATCGACTTCGCCTCCGCGGTCGCGTCGGTCGGCCGGTTCCTCGGCTTCCACGTGACCGTGTGCGACGCGCGGGAGGTGTTCGCCACCCGCGCCCGGTTCCCCGACGCCGACGAGATCGTCGTCGACTGGCCCCACCGGTACCTGCAGGCCACGACCGTGGACGAGCGCACGGTCATCTGCGTGCTGACCCACGACCCGAAGTTCGACGTGCCAGTGCTGCGCGAGGCCCTGCAGACCGACGCCGGCTACATCGGGGTCATGGGGTCGCGCCGGACCCACGAGGACCGTCTCGAGCGCCTGCGCGAGGCCGGCGTCGACGAGGACGACCTCGCCCGGCTGCGGTCCCCGATCGGGCTGGACCTCGGCGGCCGCACCCCCGAGGAGACCGCCGTGTCGATCGCCGCCGAGATCGTCCAGCGCCGCTGGGGCGGGTCGGGCGTCCCGCTCTCCGAGGCCGAGGGCCGCATCCACGCCGACCGCCAGGCGCTGACCACGCCCTGACCACGCCGTCTCCCGTGATCGAGGAGGACCGCCATGGAGTTCACCAACGAGTTCACGATCCCCGTCGGGATCGACGACGCCTTCGCGGTGCTGACCGACCTCGAGCGGGTCGCCCCGTGCATGCCCGGAGCGACCCTCGAGGAGGTCGACGGCGACACCTACTCCGGGCGGATGAAGGTCAAGGTCGGTCCGATGAGCCTCACCTACGCCGGCACGGCGACGGTCACCGAGAAGGACCCGGGTGCCCACACCGCCCGGATCGAGGCGTCGGGCCGCGAGAAGCGCGGCTCCGGCACCGCGTCGGCCGACGTGGCCGCCCGCCTGGAGGAGAGGGACGGCGAGACCCACGTCAGGGTGACCACGGCCATCACCGTCACCGGCAAGCCGGCCCAGTTCGGCCGCGGCGTCATGGCCGACGTGGGCGAGAAGATCATCGACCGCTTCGCCGAAAACCTCCGGGACGAGCTGGGGACCGACCGCGGCGGCGAGGAACCCGGCACCCCGGCCGCGGCCGACACCGAGACGGTCGCCCCCACCGGCACGACCGAGCCGTCGGACGACGGCCAGGCGACCGCGTCGGCCGGCCCCCGTGCGGTGGCGCACCGGGAACCGCGCGACGAGGCGCTGGACCTCATGGACGTCGCCGGCCAGGCGACCATGAAGCGGCTCGCCCCGGTGCTGGCCGC
>CAZDIF010000154.1:0-6138 GCA_964505365.1 uncultured Actinomycetota bacterium | reverse complement strand
CCAGCGTGGCCGTGCTGCTCGGCCTCGTGGCCGTACTCATGCTCGCGGCCGTGGCAACCTTCCGCTGGAACCCCCGCCACTGACCCCATACCGCGGCGGAGGACGTCTACGGAAACACCCGCTTGTATCGACGCCCAACCTCGCTCGAGCCAACGTCCCGCGAGGGCCTCCCAGAACCCGCCTGCGGTCGTCGCCACCGTCAGCCGGTTCAATTCCTCGATCAACTCCTCGGGCCCTTCATCGCAGGCGTCTCCGTGTGACCAAGTCACGTGGGCCACGCGTCCCATGGACGACTTCACCCCCCACTTCTTGCCGGGGTGCACGGTTGGCGTCACAGGTCTCCCCACGTCACGTTCTGTATGTTGACCCGGACGGCGCGGAGAAGCGCCAAGGGGCCGAGGAAGCGTCGTAGCGGCAGGCGCCCGTGGATGAAGGCCACGAGGTGGGCCGCGGCGGCGGGGTCGCGGGCAGCCGCGGACAGCATCAGCCGGTCGAGCGGTGTGAGCGGCCTGGCGCGGGCGGACTGGGCGATGAACACCTGGTGGCCGCGCAGGGCACGCCGGTGGCGCCGATAGCGACGCAACGCCGGTGCGAGTGGGCTTCCGTCGGCCAACGCCGGGGCGACGGCGTCCGCGAGCCACTCGCCGGTGCGAAACGCCCACTCGCAGCCCACTCCCCAGGTCGGGTCGGAGGTCAGCGCGGCGTCGCCCACCAGCGCGACGCGGGGTCTGGGAACCGGTGGCCGGGAAATGATCGGGTAATCGGTGGCTGTGATCACTGGTGACACCTGCTGGGCGGTGGCCAGGACCGGTCCGTCTGGAAGGCTGTGGAAGCTTCTCAGCAGTGCCCCTTCGCGATCCTGCTGGAACTCGGCCAGCGCGGACTTCGCGGGAAAGTACGCCAAGAGGGTCAGGCCCTCGTCGTTGGGGAAGGCATAGGCCATGTCGCGTCCACGGATCCAGAACTGCGACCGTGTGCCCGAGGAGAGCGCCACGCCGGTGAAGTAGGCGAAGAAGAAGCACCGCCCATTGGGCGTGACCCGCTCGGTGGCCCCAGCGAGCCCGGCCACCGTCGACCGGGCCCCGTCTGCACCGACCACCAAGCGTGCCCGCACTCGATGCTCGCGGCGTCTGGTGTCCCGCACCCGGACGCCGGCCACGGTGCGGTCGTCCTCAAGCAGTCCGACCGCCTTCTGTCCAGTCATCAGCTCCACCCCCGGGGTGTCTGCTGCCAGCTCCCGCAGGAAGGGGTCAAGCTTCTCCCGGCGCAAGTTGTACCCCGACGGCTCGCCGTCGGGTGGCACCACCCAGCCCCACGGGGTCCACCCGAGATACTCGCTGCGGACCCCGCCAGCAGCTTCGATACGGCCGTCCAGGCCAAGACGGTGGATCGTCGGCATCGCGGCCGCGTGAATGGTGTGGGTACACAGCACCTTGTGGGCGTCAATTCGGCGATGCTTCTCGAGCAGCGCCACCCGCAGACCAGCACGCCCCAGCAGCGTCGCCACCGTCGCGCCCCCGACGCTGGCACCCACGACCGCCACATCATGGTCCACGGCTGCCACCTCCCTCAGGTCCCGTCGTCTCCCTCCGCCAAGCGGGTTCGCCCCGCCACCACACGCCAGTGGTGGTCGTCGCCGGTCCCCTCCTCGCCGGCCTCTGCCACCGCCCGGGACTGGTCGGGACTGAGGACGCTGATCACGCAGAACTCGTTGCCGAACGGGTCCTGCATCACCGCCCAGTCGATCGCAGGCGACTCCCCCGAGTAGGAGTGCGGCCTGGGATAGATGCTCGGCGGCTTCTTGAGGGCCCCACCGATCGCCTCGATCTGGCTGATGGCGCGGTCCACGTCACGGACCCAGATGTCGACGTGGGACCGGTTGGCCTGCGGGCCCTTGGGCGTGGAGACCAGATGCAGGATCACCTCGTGTCGCCACGGGTCAGCCTGGCCGAGATACGAGAACCGGCCCGGGAACACCGACGGGATCACCGGGAGGCCGGTGACCTCGGACCAGAAGGCCTCGGCCACCTCGAGATCGTTGACGTCGATCACGTGGCACCGAAGTTGCCCGATTCCCATCTCCCCACCTCCCCCGGCTGGCGTATCGTCGACCCTACACGAATACTACTCGCATTGCGAGTAGTCTCCGGGCATGGCTTCTCCCTCTCCCACCACCTTTGGGCTATTGGGCATGCTCGCGACCCGGTCATGGACCGGGTACGAGCTCACGCAGCAGGTCCGGCGCAGCCTGCGATTCGTCTGGCCGTCCTCGGAGGGGCACCTCTACCGGGAACAGCAGCGGCTGGTGCGGCGTGGCTGGGCCACGGTCGAGGAGGAACCGGCCGGGCGACGGACCCGCAAGCGCTACACCATCACCGATGCCGGGCGCGTGGCGCTGCGGGAGTGGCTGGCCACCGAGCCCGAGGAGCCCCACTTCCAGATCGAGGGCATCCTGCGGACCTTCTACGCAGACCAGGCCAGCCCTGACGACGCCGTAGCTGCGATGCAGGCCACCGCGCAGATGGCCCAGTCCATGCTCGCCGAGATGTACGGGTTCGTGGACGAGTACCTCGAGGAGGGCGGTCCGCTCTGGATGCTCGAACACGGGATTGGCGGCCCCGACCAGGAGCGGATCGAGTTCCATGGCCGGCCGATGTTCCCCGAACGGCTGCACATCGTCGCACTCGCGATCGACGTCACCACCCAGCTACTGGAAACCATCGACCGGTTCTTCACCGACGCGACCAGCCAGGTCGCCACCTGGCCCGATACGACCGACCCCGCGATCACGCCGCACACCCGCGAACGGCTCGAACGCATTCGGGCCCGTAACCACAGCGCCGCCGTCGAACCCGATCCGAGCGACTGAACCGATCCTGCGACATGGCCATTGCGTCCCATGCTGATCAGGCAGAGTCGTCGGCGGCCCCATCCCGCGCCGACGTCATCGCAGCCTCCTGGAGACCTGACCGACTCCATCGCACTGAGCCATGACAATGACGACCGAACGAACCACCACGCCTGGGTGTCAGCATCGCACTGGCTACGGGCGGGTCGGTCGTACGGCCGGGGCAGCGCATAGCAGCGTGTCGTCCGGGTGCCGCTCGTACCGGTACTGCCGGACGGCGTGGTCCACGGTCTGGCCGGTCAGCGAGTTCTTCAACTCAGCGTCGGCGACCGGGATCCCGTTGACGAACAGGGCGAGGTCGATCTCGCCCCACTGCCCGTCGGGGCGCCTGACCGGTGCCTCGAGCACGACGGTCAGCCGGGGCCTCGTAGGGCGGCGACGAGCTTCTCGTTGAGGTTGTTGGAGGGACGGAACTGGCAGAACGAGAAGCGGACGCCGCCCTTGACCTTCTTCGATCCACGCAGCAGCCCGAGGTCGCGGCGGGGCCCTTTGTCGAGGTTCTTCGCGACGATGTCGAGCAGCTGGTCCTCCCAGGACGACCCGGCGACCTTGGCGAACCGGTCGACGGCGGCCGGCTGGGTGTCACGCAGGTAGCCGACGAGGTCGTCGGCGATCAGCCGCGTGTCCTTGTCGACGTCGGAGGCGGGGCGTTCGGTCCAGCCGCTGGACGCGACCATCACGTCGGCAATCGCACGCTGGAACTGGCCTTCATCGTCCACCGCCATGGTCGCTCCAGCTCGCCTCAGACTGCGTGCCGCAGGGTACGGGGCGAAGGAACGTCGAACCGGCGATCCTGATCACGAAAGTGCTCGCTTCAATTGGATTCGCCCCGAGCGAGCACTTTCCGGAGACGGATCACGGCAGGCGGCTCAGCCGGCGCGGAGCACCGCCCAGGCGATCAGATTGTCGAGCCGGCGGATGTCGAGGCCCTTCAGGAGCTTGACCTTGATGTGACCGACACGGGTCCACAGCTCCAGCTCGGCGTCACGGTCGAGCACCCCGCCCGCGTTCTCTGACGACCACATGTGGATCGAGGAGTACGGGAGGCTGTAGATCTCGACCTTCTTGCCGCGAAGGCCCTGGGCATCCCGGACGATGAGCCGTCGAGTGGTGAAGATCGCTGAGTCGCGGAAGGTCTGGAACGCCGCAACGGCCTCCTCTCCCTCGGCGAGGAGCGGAGCCACGTCGTCGGGGATCGGGATCTCCTTGCGCAGCGTCCAGGCGATGATGGGCGCGAACTCCGTGGGCATCAGGCACTCCTCCTTCGTCAGGCCCCGAGGATGGCAGACGGCTGCGACATTGGAAGTGGCGACCCTGCGGGAAGAGGGAGCAGTCCGTCAACCCCACGGCCTCCGTGTGGCTGTACGTCCCCGGCACCCGTGCTCCTTCGTCTCAGCCCGGAGCGGACAGTAGTGGCGGAGCGAGATCTCGAACGCCGCGAGTGAGAGACCGGTTGAAGACGGGCTAGCCACGCTGGCCCGATACCCGCTCGCGAGTCCCCGTTGTGGGCGCTTCGTCAGAAGCGCGACGAGTCGCCAAACCGCCCACAACTCACGGGCATGACCACGACGTCGGGCGCTGTTGCGAGCCCGCACGCGGATCCTCGTCCCGCTCCCCTACACGGAGGTTGTAAGTAGGGCATGGTCGTCCACGGCTGGCTGCCACGGGGCGGCCGCACGCAGCCGGCACGGCCGCCGTCAAGGGCCCTAGGGTCCCATCATGGAGAAGCGCGGCCATCCTGAAGGGGCGCCAGTGTCCGGCACTCACATGCAGGTCAGCCAGGTCTTCGGTGTGACACCGGAAATCCTGCCTGATTCCTATGTCGACCGCGGTGCGTTGGACGAACGTGTCGGGAGATTGCTAGTCCGCGGCCACACGGCACTTCGCGGGGCCTCGAAGTGCGGGAAGTCTTGGCTCCGGCAGCACATCCTCAAGAACCCGATAATCGTCCAGTGCCGCCTCGGCAAAGGTGTGGACGACATCTATCGCGACGCCCTTTCAGAATTGGGCATCCGGCTGACCGTTCGGGAACACCAGGGCTCAACGATGAATGCCCGCGTCGATGCAGAAGTTGAAGCGGGTCGTGGGCTCCTCCTCCGAGCTCTGGCTCGGTTCGGTGTCGACGTCGGACATGAGGAAGGCAAAGAGACCGAGCCGGTGGGGCGAGACATCACGGACCTACGGTTCATTGCGGAATCCTCAAGGAGTCGGGGAGGCAGTTGGTTGTCGAGGACTTCCACTACATGTCCGTACCCGAGCGCAAGCGGCTGGCCTTCGATCTCAAGGCCCTATGGGACTACTCGGTCTTTGTCCTGATTGTGGGCGTGTGGACGAAGTCCAACATGCTCATCTACCTGAACCCGGACCTCTCGGGGCGGGTGGAGGAAGTTCCGATCACCTGGGGCAGCCGCGACCTCGAAAGGATCTTGGAGCGAGGGGGCGAGGCCCTCAACATCGAGTTCTCGCCGGCCGTCAAGACCCGCATGGTTCGGGACTGCTTTGAGAATGCCGGGATTCTCCAGCGCCTTGCTCTGGGGACCTTGGAGGCTGCTGGCATTTTCGAGGCGCAGGATCAGCGCCTGATCGTCGATGACTCAGCGGCGCTTGATACTGCCGCGATGGAGTACGCCGAACAACTCAATCCGCTCTACCAGCAGTTCGCCGAACGCGTTTCAACCGGCATCCGACAGAGGAAGAATTCCACGGGTATCTATGCCCACGCCATGGCCGTCATCCTGAGTGCTGATGACAACACCCTCCTGCGGGGCATAGGAATCGATGACATCTTCACTGCCGCACACGAACGACAGCCGCGGATCCAGAAGGGCAACCTGAGGTCGATCCTCGAAAAGATGGAAGACCTGCAAGTCGACGAAGATGGGCGTGGTCTCGTATTGGCCTATAACGAATCGACACGGGAGGTTTCCGTGGTCGATCGACAGCTTCTGCTCTATCGTCGTTACTCCACAGTCAAGTGGCCGTGGGAGGACTTGATTGAACTCAGCGGCGACCTCGTCGACGCAGACGACGAATTGGTTTAGATCTCGCCAGAAGCGTGCACTCCGTCTGCCGAGTATCGGCAATCGGCACGTTATCGCCGGCCCTCAGGTCCAAGGCTCCGCTGCTTTCGTGCTGGCACTCATGTGTGCCCACGTCATCGAGGCTGGACGCCCCTAACCACGGCTTTCGCGAGGCGTCCGTTGAGGAGGCGCCTAGGACGGCGGCGCGTG
>CAZDIF010000153.1:4649-6141 GCA_964505365.1 uncultured Actinomycetota bacterium | reverse complement strand
GCGCAGGAGGCGTGGCCGCGACCGTTCTCCGCCGCCGAGGGCCGCTACGAGATCCACGTCCACCGGGGGGAGGACGGCTCGCAGCTGGCCCGGCTGGCGGGCGAGGCCACCGGGACCTGCTTCCGGCTCCGGGACGGCCGTGCCGTGGAGCGGCTGCGGGCGCTCGGGGACACCCGGGTGAGTTCGACCGTGACGGCGTGGAAGCAGGCCGAGGATGGGCGGGACCTGCCGATCGGCGAGACCGTCCACGTCACGGACGTCGCGACCGGGCAGGCCCTGCGCACCGAGGACCGCACGACGGTGTGGACGCCGGAGGCACCGCACCTGCCGCTGTGGCGCGTGGTCACCGTGCGGGACGCCACGGGGACGCGCACCTGGCGGATCCGGTTCCTGCGCCCGGCGATCCTCCTGCCCGACGGCCCGGCCGGGGGCCCTTGAGCCCGGCAGGAGCGGTCAGTGGTGGATCTCGGCCTCGCCGGGGTCCGGGTGCTCCTGCTGGCGGCGCCAGCCGCGGGGGATGGGCCGGCCACGGAACGTGAGGCGTTCGTCGCCCCAGTAGTCGATCATCAGCACCATCGGGAGCAGGAAGAAGAAGACGGCGAGGATGATCTGCCAGGCGTCCACGACGACCTCGTCCGGCTCGGCGGCGGGGGAAGCGCCGTCAGGCTACCGCCGCGGGCCCTCCCGACCGGTACCGACGTCCCCGGGCGGGGCGCCGTTCCCGGCCCCGGCCAGGGGCAGGGTGAACCAGAACGTCGACCCCTGCCCCAGTTCCGCGTCGACGCCCACCTCCCCGCCCATCGTGGTGACGTACTCGCGCACCAGCGACAAGCCGATGCCGGTGCCCCGCACCGCGGAGCGGACGGCATGGCCACCGCGCCAGAACGGGCTGAAGACCTGGGCCACCTCGTCGGGCGACAGGCCCACGCCGCGATCGCGGACCTCCACCCGCACGACCTCGCCCTCCACGCGTGCACGCACGTCGACGGGCGTACCCGCGTCCGAGTACTTGCAGGCGTTCGACAGCAGGTTGACGAGCGCCATCCGCAGCAGGCCCCGGTCGACGAGGACCGTGAGGTCGGGCACGCTCCGCTCGCCGCCTCGTCCGTCGAGGTGGAAGGCCACCTCCGCGGTCGCCGCGTCGACCACATCGCCGAGGTCGATCGGCTGCGGATCGGCCCGCAGGGCCCGGCCACGCTCGATGGCGGCGACGTCCAGGAGCTGGTCGATCAGCCGGTCCAGCTCGTGCGCGTTGGAGGCGACCCGGGCGAGCAGCGTGGCGCGGTCCTCCGGTGGGACGGCGGCTGCGCGGTGCAGCAGCGTCTCCACGTAGCCCATGATCACGGTCAGGGGGGTGCGCAGCTCGTGGGAGACGGAGGCGAGGAAGTCCTGGCGCGCCTGCACCGCGCGCTCGAGCTGTCGCACCACCCCGCGCTCCAGCTCCAGGCGGCGCACCTGGCGCAGCGCGGAGGTGGTCAGCGCCGCGAACGTC
>CAZDIF010000153.1:3388-4549 GCA_964505365.1 uncultured Actinomycetota bacterium | reverse complement strand
CGCCACGCCGTCGGCGGCGAGCAGGGTCCGAGCCCCGCGGACCACCTCGTCGACCGCGTCCTCCCGGGCCGTGGGCCGGTGCACGAGCAGGGCGAAGCGCTGCAGCTCGCGGTAGCGGCGGGCGAGGTCGTGCTGGCGGTGGGCGCGCTCGACCACCGCCGGCAGCTGGTCGAGGTAGCCGGACGCCTTGACCACGTAGTCGACCGCCCCCAGCCGGAGCGCCTCCACGACGAGCTCGTGCGACTGGGCCCCCGTGACCACGACGGCCGCCGGCCCGGTCGGCATCGCCACGATCTCGCGGAGCAGCTCCGTCCCCGACATCTGCGGCAGTCGCTGGTCCACGAGCACCACGTGGGCGTCCTCGAGCCGGTCGCGCGCCTGCTCTCCGGTCGCGACGCTGGTGACCGCACAGCCCGCGCCGTGCAACGCCCGCTCGATCAGCAGGCGGTGGTCGGGGCTGTCCTCCACCACGAGGACCCGGACGGCGTCGCGGGTGCGCGATGGGCGGACGGGGTTGACGAGGCCCGCGCTCACGGGGGATCCGGCAGGGCGACGAGCCCGCCCCAGAACTCGGAGACCCCGGCCAGGGCCCGCCGGATCCCGGTCATGGCCTGGGACTTGACGACATAGGCGTTGGTCCCGCGGACGTAGGCCTGGTCGATGTCGTCGGCGCGGTCGGACGACGTGAGCACGCAGATCGGGATGCGCTGCAGCACGGGGTCGCCCTTGATCGCCGAGAGCACCTCGAGGCCCCCGAGCCGCGGCATGCGCAGGTCCAGCAGCACCACGTGTGGGCGCGCCGGCACCTCCCCGCCGTCCTCCGGGCCCCGCAGGATCGCCAGCGCATCCTCGCCGTCGACCGCGGTGCTGACCTCCACCTGCACGCCCTCGAGGTTGCGCAGCGAGCGCTCGATGAGGAAGCGGTGGTCCTCGTTGTCGTCGACGATCAGGACGCGGAGTGTCCTCACGGGGCGGTCTCCTCCAGGGCGGGGGTCACCTCGATGGCCGGGCGGCGGTCGGCCACGCGGTCGGGCGGCAGGGCGATCTCGATGCAGGTGCCGGTCGGCTCGTTGGGCAGGGCGCGGATGGTCCCGCCGAGCGTCTCGACGATGCGGCGGCAGATGGCCAGCCCCATGCCGGTTCCGCCGGGCGTGTCCGGGG
>CAZDIF010000153.1:0-3288 GCA_964505365.1 uncultured Actinomycetota bacterium | reverse complement strand
CCGCATGCGGTCGTGGGAGGAGGCGAGGTCCGTGGCGACGTCGTCGACGAGGCGATCGAGCTCCACCCACTCGGGCGGGGCCTGCACCCGGGCGACGCGGGACAGCTCGAGCAGGTCCCGGATCAGGGCCTCCATGTGGCGCGAGTTGACCTCGACCCGCTCGAGCAGGTGACGCAGGTCCGCGGGCAGCGCGTCCCCGTGGTCCTCCATGATGACGTCGAGGTAGCCGAGCACCGACAGCACCGGGTTCTTGAGGTCGTGCGAGGTGGTGTAGACGAACGCCTCGAGGTCGCGGTTGGCCTGCTCCTGGGCCGCCCGTGCCGTGCGTTCGGCCTGGATGAGGCGGGTCCGCTCGAACGCCAGCTCCGCCAGCAGGGCGAGCTGGTCGAGCTGGCTGTCCTCGGTCGGGCCGAACAGCGGGACCGTCGAGGGCACGACCACCTGCAGCCACCGGTCACCCAGGGCGCGTTCGACCCTCGAGCGGCTGCCCTCGTCGGTCACCTCCTCCTCGTCCGCGGCCAGGACGGTCCCGTCCTCGTCGTGGACGACGACCCGGTCGGCACCGAGCAGCCGGCGGACGCCGGGCACGAGCACGCCGGCCACGTCGGCCGGCGACTGGGCGGTCATCAGGTCGAGGGCCGCCTCGAACAGGCGTCGTTCGTCGTCGCGGCTCCACGCCGCCCGGAGCGAGGACGGTGGGGCGAACCCGACGAGGAAGAGCAGCCCGAGGACGGCCGTCAGGGCACTGGTCGCGACCTGCGCCTCCGCCCCGTCACCGGCGAGGCTGCCGCCCGGGATCACCATCGCCAGGCCGGCCGCCGCGACGGCCAGCACCTGCAGCCGGCGGCGCACCACCCCGGAGCGCCCGAGCGAGGCCCGCACCAGCAGCCACGCGGCCAGGAGGGCGAACAGCGCCCACGCCGCCAGCACGAAGAGCAGGTACGCGCGAACGAGCAGGTCCAGGCTCTCCCAGGACTCGATCTGGTCGATCCGCGGCACGACGAGCGTGGAGGCCACCACGACGAGCCCCACGGCGTCCGCGGCGAGCCGGAGCAGCCGCGGCGTGCCCGCCACGCTGGAGGCGAAGCGGAACAGCATGTACGGGACGGCCAGCAGGGCGAGGACGAGCATCCGCACGACCGTGCCGGGCAGCTCCGTGGCCACGTCCAGTGGGAAGGTCACCACGATCACCGCGGCGACGACGAGGAAGGTCGCCGCCAGCCACGCCGACGCCTCGGACCGGTGCCGCAGCCACAGGCGCACGGCCGCGACGGCGGCGAGCAGCATCGCCACCGAACTGAGCACCTGCACCACGTCGAGGACGGCCACGTCACCCCCTGCCGTCGGCCCCGGGCGCCCAGTGTCCTCCACGACGCTCGGTCACGACCGCGGACACCGCGTCGTTGGCCGGAAATGACACCGACGCACCACCGCGACACGGCCCGCCGGTTGGGACCGGCCGGCCACCCGTACGGAGCGGCGCGCGTGGACCGCTCGCCGGTGTGGTCCTCAGCCGCCCGACCGCACCAGCAGGACCAGGCGGTCGACGAGGTGGTGCTCCTCGTCGGTCACCTCACCGGCATCGAGGGCGAGGTAGGCGAACAGGCCCTCGACGTCCACCATGACCCGCCCCCGGTGGAGCAGCGGTGCGAACGGCAGGACGCCGATGTCGGCACCGGCGTGCTGGGCACCGGCCGGCGACAGCGAACGCAGGAGCGCCACCACCTCCTCGGTCGCCTCCGGTGGGACGACGACGAGACGACCGGCCCGGCCGCCGGTCCAGCGCTCCTGCAGCTGGCCCCAGACCTGGTCGTAGGTGGCCCAGGCCGCCTGGCTGCCGAGCTCGTCGAGGTCGGCGCCGGTCTCCACGTGGATCGCGTCGACGATCCGCTCGTGGACCTCCTCGACGCAGGCGGCGTGGCCGGCCGAGGACGCCTCCTCCCCGAGGGCCCGGACCAGCACGCCGCGACGGCCGACCATCGCCCGTTCGACGCGTTCGACCACGGCGGCACGGACCAGCGGACCCCAGCCCTCGACCAGGATCTCGTTCCAACCCGTCTCGTCGTCCACGCCGTTGCCTCACTCGTCCACGCGGCGGACCGTTGCGCCCTCACCGGCCCCGACCCGGTCCATCCAGCCAGCGGGCACCTCCAGCACGTTGCGGTACGCACCGGTGGGCTCGTAGGAGGGACAGGGTTCCTCCTCGCACGGCTGGGCGGTGCGGATCGACACCACGCGGTCGGTCACGTCGACGAACACGATGTCCAAGGCCACCAGCGTGTCCTTCATCCAGAACCCACCGGTGCGGTCCTCCTCGTACTCGAACCACATGCCCGCCCCGGGCGGCAGGTTCGGCACCTCCATCAGCCCGTGGGCGCGCCGTTCGGGGGTGGACGCGACCCGGACGTCGACGTCGTGCACCTCGCCGTCGGTCGTCACCACCTCGACGCGACCGGCGGGCCAGTCGTCGACTTCAGGGTGCAGGTCGGGGACCTCACCCACCGGGATGGGGCTGGTCGGCGCCGGCGAGAACGCCTCCGAGCCGTCGCTGCCCGGTCCCTGCACGGCCCCCGGCGAGCAGCCCGCCAGGACCAGCACCACCGCGACCAGCACCCGGGCACCGGTGCGGCGGGGAACCCTCTCTCGCTCCATGACGACAACCGTACTGGGGGCGCCCGTCCCGGTCCGGGGCGGACGGGGCGGCGGGTGGGCTGCAGTAGCCTCGCACGGCCCACCACGACGACTGCGCAGGAGCCTGCCGTGCCCGAACTCGCCGTCACCGCCATCGGGGCCGACCAGCCCGGCATCGTCGCCGCCGTGTCCGCCACGCTGCGGGACCGGGGCGGCAACGTCGAGGACTCGGCGATGACCATCCTGGGTGGCCACTTCGCGATCGTGCTGCTGGTCGACGGACCCGACGACGCGCCGACGCTGCAGCAGGCGCTGCAGGAGGAGACCGCCCGGTTCGGGCTGACCGTCCACGTCAGCCCGGCCGGCGAGGGCCACCCGTCGGCCGACCCGACCCACCTGCTCAGCGTCTACGGCCCCGACCGCACCGGGATCATGGCCGGCGTCACCGCGGCCCTGGCCGACGTGGGCGCGAACATCACGGACCTCGAGACCCGGGTGCTCGGCGCCGACGGTGACGCGCCCGTGTACGCCATGGTGGTCGAGCTCGTGGCGGGGGCGGACCAGCACGCGGCGATCGAGTCGGCCGTGTCGCGGGCGTGCGAGGAGCTCGGCGTGGACCACACGCTGCGAGCGATCGAGGCGGAGACCTACTGACGA
>CAZDIF010000152.1:0-6144 GCA_964505365.1 uncultured Actinomycetota bacterium | reverse complement strand
GGGACGACCTCGACGGGCTTGGGAGTTAGGTCAGCCTCACCTTAGGGTCACGACGCTCGGCCAGGAGCAACTGCACGGCCATCTCCCGCGCGATCGGCGAGCCGCTGCTGCCCAGCGCACAGCCGATGCGCGCTCCGCTGCTGCTCGTCGAGGACCCGGGCCCGTGGGCGTACGACGCGATCGGACGCAGCCGCTGGGTGCCCGACCCGCTCTGGCCCGCGGCGTGGGAGGAGCACGGCGTCCGCATCTGCCTGGTTCGCCGTCCCGGGCGGGCCCGTGGGACCGGCCCGGGCCCGCGACGGCGCCCTCGGGCACGGGGACGTGACGGTCCTGGACGCCGGGTCGCCGGAGGATCGCCGTCGACGGGTTGTCGTCGCGACCCGCGCGGAATCGCCACGCGGTGACGGTCGAGGAGCAGGGCCTTGCGACCACGGCGCAGGGGTGTGGCCACGACACGCTCTACACCTGGACCCGCCACGTGGTCGTGGACCACCACCTCACGCCGGGAGGGCGATGACCCCGTCGGCGTACTCGGCCAGGCCCTCGCCGACCAGCCCGTCGGCGATCCGCACCGCCCGGTCGGGGTCGTCGCCCCAGCCGGTCACGTCTGGCAGCCGGTCCATCTCCACCGGCCCGGTGCGCAGGGCCGCGACCAGCCGTCCGCGGCCCTGGCGGTCGGATCCCTCGAAGGCCGCCTGCCGTCCGGAAGCGCCGGCCGTGCCGTCCGCCGGGTCCGGGCCGTCGGGGCCGCCGGCGACACGCCACGCGCACACGGACGCCACGGGGCAGGTCTCGCACTCCGGCCGCCGCTTGCGGCAGACCCGTGCGCCGAGCTCCATGACGGACTGGTTCCAGAGCCAGGCCTGCCCGTCGGGCACCAGGTCGTCGGCCAGCTGCTGGGCCTCGCGTGGCTTCAGGGACCGGCCGCGGACGGCGCGCGCCAGCACTCGCGCGACGTTGGTGTCGAGCACCCCGTGCCCGTCACGCTCGAACGCGAAGGCCAGCACGGCCCGCGCCGTGTACCGGCCGACGCCGGGCAGGGCGAGCAGCGACTCCAGGTCGTCCGGGAGGTGACCGCCGTGCTCCTCGGCGACCACGGTGGCGGCGCGGTGGAGGTTCACGGCCCGGCGGTTGTAACCGAGACCGTCCCAGAGCCGGATGACCTCACCCACCGGGGCGGCGGCACAGGCACCCGGTGTTGGCAACGCCTCGAGGAATGCGTGCCAGCGGGGCTGGACGCGGGCGACCTGGGTCTGCTGGAGCATGGTCTCGGCGACGAGGATGGCCCACGGGTCGCGGGTCCGCCGCCAGGGCAGGTCGCGGAGCTCGGCGTCGCCCCACGCGAGCAGGGCACGCCGAAGGCGTCGGGACTGGGGCACGGCAACGGCCTTCACGAGGTCACGGGGTCCAACGCGAGCGGCGGAGCGTACCGACGGCGGCCGACACCTCGACGCGCGGGTGCGCCCACCGGGACCGGCCGTGCGGACGGGGCGGCCAGTTCGAGCCGGCGGCGCGTGCTCGCCGCCTGCGGCGGACTCGCGCATCCCGCTGGCTAGGCCTCGCTGACGTACAGCAGGCGGGCGCTGTCCGGGTCGACGGGGGCCGACGTGCCGTCGGTCGACAGCATGATGCGGTCACCGTCACGGTCGACCGACACCTCGTCGCCCGCGTGGATCCCGAGCTCCTCGAGGGAGTGCATGACGTCGTGGTTGCCCTGCAGCTGTTCGGAGATGCGCTCGATCCGCACCCGCGCCGCGGTGGCGTCCGCGAGCGTCAGCACCTCGTAGTCGCTGGCCTCGGTGCCCGGGATCGGGTTGCCGTACGGCGAGGTGGTGGGGTTGCCGAGGAACTCGACGAGCTTCTGTTCGACCCGGTCGGAGATCACGTGCTCCCAGCGGCACGCCTCCTCGTGGACGTGTTCGGGTTCGACGCCGAGCACGTCGACGAGCAGGCGCTCGGCCAGCCGGTGCTTGCGCATCACGTGGGTCGCGACGTCGCGTCCCGACTCGGTGAGCCCCACGGTGCGGTCCTCCCGCAACCGCACGAGCCCCTCGGCCTCGAGTCGGCTGACGCCCTCGGACACCGACGGTGCCGACAGCTCGAGCCGCTCGGCCAGGCGCGCGCGCAGGGCCGGGATGCCCTCCTCCTCGAGTTCGAGGACGGTGCGCAGGTACATCTCGGTCGAGTCGATCAACCCGTGGCTCACACGGCTTCTCCCGGTGGGTCGTCGCACGAGCGTACCGCACCGGCCTCCGCATGAGAACCATTCTCATGCTCGCCGCATCGCTTGCCACGGCAATTCATCGGGTGTAGAGTTCATCGAACGTTGAGTTCCCACCGCCGGAGGTGCACCGTGTGGGCGATGGTCGTCAAGGAGTTCCGGCAGATGCGCCGCGACCGGCGGACGCTCGCGCTCATGGTCGTGATGCCGCTGCTGATGCTGGTGGTGTTCGGCTACGCCGCCAGCTTCGACGTGTCCGGCGTCCCCACCTGGGTGGTCGGCGACCAGGCCGAGGGGGTCGCGCCACGCCTGCCCGACGGGCTCGACGTCCAGCGGGTCGACGCCGGACTGGACGAGGCGGCCGCGCGCCAGGCCCTGCAGGACGGCGAGGTCGTCGCGGTGGTGGTCGCCTCCGGCTCGCCGCGGGTGCTGGTCGACGGCGCGGAGCTGTTCTCCGCCCGCGCGGTGGTGACCGGCGCACGGGCCGCGGGCCAGCAGCTGGACGTCGAGGTGCTGTTCAACCCCGGGCTCGACACCCCTGCGGTGATGATCCCGGCGATCGCCGGGATGATCCTGCTGTTCATCGGCACGGTCATCACGAGCCTCGGGATGGTCCGCGAGCGGGCGGCCGGCACGCTCGAGCAGCTGGCGGTGATGCCGTTCCGGGCCCGCGACGTCATGGTCGGCAAGGTCGCCCCGTACCTCGCGGTGGCGGCGCTCGACATGGTCGTGGTCGTGGTCGCCGGCGTCGTGCTGTTCGACGTCCCCTTCAACGGTCCCGTGTGGGTGCTGGCGGTCGGGGCCGCGCTGTTCCTGCTGGTGACGCTCGGCGTGGGGCTGCTGGTGTCCAGCGTGTCGGAGAACAGCGGCCAGGCGATCCAGCTGGCCCTGATGACGCTCCTGCCGCAGGTCCTGCTGTCGGGGATGATCTTCCCGCTGGAGGCGATGGCGGCTGGCGTGCGGTGGATCGCGTGGCTGCTGCCGCTGACCTACTTCGTCGAGATCTCCCGCGCGGTCATGGTCCGCGGTGCCGGGATCGCCGCGGTCGCCGAGCCGCTCGCCCTGCTGGGCGTGCTGGGCGTGGTCGTGTTCGGGCTCGCCCTCGCCCGCTCCCGTCGCGACCTCGCCCCGGTGAGCGCCGCGCCCACCGACGACACCGCTCCCCCGGCGGAGGTCCCGGCATGAGATCCACGGTGAGGATGGGGCTGGAGGGCGTGACGCTGCGACGACACGGTCGCGTGGTCCTCGACGCCTGCTCGCTGGAGGTCGCCCCGGGCTCGACGGCCGCGGTCGTCGGCGGTGATGGCGCCGGCAAGACCTCGGTCGCGCAGGTCCTCGTGGGAGCCCTGCGAGCCGACTCGGGGGCCGTGCTGGCACCGCCCCGCGATCGCATCGGGTACGTGTCCGCTGGGCCCGGCATCCATCCCGACCTGACGGTCGTCGAGAACCTTCGCTTCGCCGGCACCGCCTACGGGCTGTCCGGGCAGCGGCTGCAGGACCGCATGGACGAGCTGCTCGCGGTCACGGCACTGGACGCGGCCCGCGACCGGCTGGCGGCGCGGCTCTCCGGCGGCATGCGCCAGAAGCTGGCGTTCGCGTGCGCCGTCCTGCACCGGCCCGACCTGCTGGTCCTCGACGAACCCACGGTCGGCGTCGACCCGGTCAGCCGCGCCCAGCTGTGGCGGCTGGTGTCGGGCGAGGTCGCCGCGGGCACCGCCGTGGTCTTCACCACGACCTACCTCGACGAGGCCCATCGCGCGGACCGCATCCTGCGGCTCGACACCGGGGACGTCCCCGCATCCGGGGGCGACGGCTCCACCGAGCCCGACGCCCGGCCACGCCGCACCAGCGGCGACACACCCGGCGACGCCCTCCTGGAGGTCGCGGACCTCGTCGTCCGCTTCGGCGCGAACACGGCCGTGGACCGCGCGTCGCTCGAGGTGCGGCCCGGCGAGGTGGTGGGGCTGCTGGGCGCGAACGGCGCCGGCAAGACCACCACGATCCGGGCGGCCCTGGGCCTGCAGCGGGCCACGGCCGGGGCCGTCCGGCTGTTCGGCGAGCGGCCCTCGCGTGACGGCCGCCAGCGGGTCGGGCACGTGCCGCAGGGCCTGGGGCTGTGGCAGGACCTGACGGTCCGGGAGAACCTGCAGTTCGTCGCCGGCGCCTACGGTGGCGTGCCGGCCCTCCCCGACGGCCTGCAGGGCGAGGCGGACACCCTCGTGGCGGCGCTCCCGCTGGGCCTGCGGCGCCGGGTCGCGTTCGCGGCGGCGCTGGGCCACCACCCCGAGTTGCTGGTCCTCGACGAGCCCACCTCGGGCGTCGGACCCCACGAGCGCGCGGACCTGTGGGACGAGATCCACGCCGCCCGCGACGACGGTGCGGGCGTCCTCGTCACGACCCACCACATGAACGAGGCCGAGCAGTGCGACCGCGTCGTCGTGCTGATGGGTGGCCGACTGGTCGCGTCCGGCACCATGGACACCCTCCTCGGGGATCGGTTCACGGTGGCAGTGACGACGGACGACTGGCCGGAGGCGTTCTCGCGCCTCGACCGCGCGTTCTCCGCCGTGGCCCTGCACGGCCGGCAGGTCCGGGTCCCCGACGCGCAGGTCGACGACGTGCGCTCCGCCCTCGACGGCCTGCCCGCGGAGGTGTCGTCCGCGCCCGCGTCCTTCGACGAGGTCTTCGTCGCACTGGCGGGGACGGCGTGACGTCCGGCCGCACGACCTCGCGGACCGGGCGGCGTCCCGGCAGCCCCGACACCCGCGGCGACGTGCTCGCCGCGGCCCGGCGGCGGTTCGCCCACGACGGGTACTCCGGGGCCACGATCCGCGCGATCGCCGGGGAGGCCGGCGTGGACCCCGCGCTCGTGCACCACTACTTCGGCACGAAACGGGACCTGTTCCGCGAGGCCGTGTCCTTCCCGGCGAACCCCGAGGCGCTCGTCGCGGTCATGGAACGTGTCCCGCCGGAGCAGCGCGCGACCGAGCTCGCACGGTTCTTCTTCCAGCTGTGGGAGGACGACGAGGCCCGGTCACGCCTGCTGTCGGTGCTGCGCTCGGCGATGACGCACGACGACGCCGCCGGGCTGCTGCGGGACTTCGTCAGCCGCGAGCTGCTCGGCCCGATGGCCGCGCGGCTGGGCATCGACGACGCCGAGATCCGGGTACCGCTGGCCGCGGCCCAGATGATCGGCGTCGCCGTGCTGCGCTACGTCCTGCGGGTCGAGCCGCTGGCCAGCCTGCCGGCCGAGGAGGTGGTCGAGCGGGTCGCCCCGGTCCTCGACCACCACCTGTTCGGCTGAGGTCAGGCCTCCGCGGAGCCCTCGTCGCCGGAGTCGCCGCCGGCCATCTCGACCGGGGGTGCGTCGGGGGCGCTGACGGCCTCGACGGCACGGAACGACACGGAGTCGGTGTCCTCGTCGACGTCGGCGACGATCAGCTGGCCGGTCTCGAACTCGCCGTACAGGATCCGCTCGGAGAGCCTGTCCTCCAGCTCGCGCTGGATGGTCCGGCGCAGCGGACGGGCGCCGAGCTGCGGGTCGTAGCCCTTCTCGGCCAGCCAGCCCTTGAGGTTGTCGGTGAGCTCGAGGTCCAGGCCCTTGGCGGACAGCTGGCGCTTCACGCGCTGGATCATCAGGTCGACGATCTCCTTGACCTCCTCCCGGCTGAGCGGGTGGAAGACGATGACGTCGTCGATCCGGTTGAGGAACTCGGGCCGGAAGTGCTTCTTCAGCTCGTCGTCGACCTGGCGCTTCATCTTCTCGTACATCGTCGAGTCGTCCTGCGACACGAACCCGACGCTGGGCGACGTGAGGTTCTTGGTGCCGAGGTTGCTCGTCATGATCAGGATCGTGTTCTTGAAGTCCACCGTGCGGCCCTGCGAGTCGGTCAGGCGACCGTCCTCGAGGATCTGCAGCAGCG
>CAZDIF010000151.1:0-6149 GCA_964505365.1 uncultured Actinomycetota bacterium | reverse complement strand
CCTTCTCGACGAGCAGGTCGGTGACGGCCTCGCCCTCGGCACGCTTGCGGGCCAGCTGGTCGCTGATCACTCGGAGCCGCCCGAGGTCGTCCGCGAGCTGGTCGTCTTCGGGTGGCACGACGGGTGGCTGGTCGAGCGCCTGGGAACGAGCGCGGTCGACCCACTCCAGTGCCCGGTCGAGATCGCCCAGCTCCAGGGCCGCGAGCGTGGCGCGCGTCAGGATGTCCTCGGCGAGCCGGGTGACGTGGGCACGCAGCTCGGATGCGCCGAGCAGCATTCGTTGCTCCTCCAGCCTCTGCAGTGCGTCGGCTGCGTGGTCGAGCACGGCGGCAGCGTCACCGCGCGCCGAGGAAATCGCCATTCGTGCCTGCGCCGCGCCCAGCTGTGGGGTCAGTGGCAGGTCATCGAGTTGTCTGTCGAATCGAGCGAGCAGTTCCTCGGCGAGATCGAGGTCGTCGTTCTCCGCTGCACGCAACGCCGCGGCTGCACGCACTTCTGCGGCCACGTCGGGCCAGCCACCGGCCGCAGCCTCGTCGGCAACTCGGGCCGCCTCCGCGGGAGCGATGGTGCCGGGGGATGGAAGTGCTGCCAGCGCGTGCACGCCCCGGGCTACGAGCGCCCACCCGAGTCGATCCTGGTCCTGGAACACCTTGACCGCCTCTGCGGCGACCTCGCCTGCGCGAGCAACAGCACCATTGGCGAGCAGGGTCCGGGCGAGCAGCAGCAGGACTTCAGGATGCGCGAGGGGGTCGTGCTGTACCACTGATGGGAGATGGTCGTGCAGGAGCGCTTCGGCCTCCCTTCTGAGCCCCGCCATGAGCAGTGCTTCGGCTCTGTCCGGCACGGGCATCGACGGATCGATGCCGACAGCCATCAGTTCCGGAACCGCGGCCTCGAACATCGACAGCGCACCAGCAAGGTCCCCGCCGCGCGAGAGGGCGAAGCCGAGGTTGTGCCTCGCAAACGCTGTGACCTCTCCGGCCACCGAGCGGCCTTGTTGACTGAGGTCGAGGACCCGTCGAAGATCGCGTACTCCGTCGGAGATCTGACCGAGATAGACCAGGGCGGTTCCCCGATTCAACCGGGCCAGTGACTCCCAGAAGACATCTCCTTCGCTGTCCAGCACCGGAAGCGCCTGGTCATAATCCCCCGCCCAGCCGTGTACGCCGAGGCGTTGTCGCACGAGGGCCCGGTGGACCAGGGCGCGAGCTCGAAGCAGCGGATGCGACACGCTGAGGCGCACTGCCTCGTCGGCCAGTTGGGACGCCCCTTCCCCGTCACCCAGCGTTGCCTGGCAGAGAGCAAGGGTGTACAGCGCCTCCGCTTCGAGGATGACGGCACCGATCGCACGGGCCGTGCGTGCTGCGATGTCGGCATGCTGCGCGGCGGTACCGCTGGCTCCCGAATCACGGAGGGCGATGGCCGCGGCTCGATGGGCGATCACGCTGGCAGGGGAGTGCTCCTTGTCCAAGGACTGTGCGAGCTGTTGCGCCTGTTCGGCCACGGCCGAAGGCGAGTGGAGGGCGCGCCACAGGCACGTCCGTGCCTCCACTTCCTCGAGGCTCTGAGCAGGGAAGAGCGTGCCAGGGTGGACGGAAGGGGCCGGCGGCGGGTCGCTGTCGCTCACGGTGCCGTGTTGAGGATCCAACTGGTCGCGATCCGGCGTCCATCGTCCAATGTGAGCTCGACACGCAGAGGTCCGCTGTTGACCGGAGTCGAGAAGCGTCCAAGGTCGTCGAGGGGCACGTTCGCCTCGTCGCTCCGGTGTCGAACGGTCAGCGTGGATGCCCGGGGTCCATCCACCTGGCCGACCAGGGAGCGACTGTCCCCACGGGTGCGGATCGCCAGCTCGATCATGACGTCGTCGACTTCGAAGACGAACCATGGCTCGTCGTCACCGCGTACGCCAGCCGTGGCCTCCTCCTCGACGAGGTCAGCCAGCCGGACGTCGAGGTCTCGGTAGGCGATCGCAGAACGGCCGGCAAGGATGACGTCGTCTGGCACGGGGTCGGCGGCACTGGCGAGTGACCGCAGACGCGCCAGCAGCTCATCGTCCTTCGTCGGGTCGGTCGTCACGAGTGCATCCTCTCGGAGCCGCGTGGGGCAGTCACGTCTCCTGTCATGACGGAGGCGCTTGATTGGTTGCAGATACATCCGGTTCGAGGATCGCGCGAAGTTTGTCGAGGCACCGCCCACGGGTCGGTCCGATCGAACCCACGGGCATGTCCAGCGCTTCGGACACCTCCTCGTACGCGGGGGGCGGGTCGGCCATGAGCACCCGCAGCAGGCGTCGGCATCGGTCCCCGAGCCGTTCGAACGCGGCCCAGAGGCGCCGGTCCCGCTCCTCCGTCAGGACTCCGGCGTCCACGGGATCGTCGTCAGCTTCGACCATCACGAGGTCGTCGGTGTCCGTGGGCTGCGCTCGCCCCTGCAACCGCAGCACGCGGAGGCACTCCCGTCGGGCGGTGGTGGAGAGCCAGCCAGGTAGTGCCGCCGGTTCGCGGATGCGGTCGAGGTTCTCCACCAGCTTGAGCCAGGTTGTCTGGACCACGTCGCCCGCGGTGGCGGTATCCAGCCGATGCCCGCGGGCCACTCCCCAGAGCAGTGAGGAGAACCGGTCGACGAGCGCATCCCAGGCCGCCTGTTCCCCGGCCTGGACCCCGGCGAACAGTTCGGCGGTGCTGGTGTATCTCTCCACGTCGCCCCGACTCTGCATTGCTAGCGTGACCGTGCACGGTAGGTGCCGCGGTTGCGCGTCAGCCTACGTCCGTCGCCTCCAGCTGGGGAACTAGGGAGCACCATGGCCGCACGCGATGCTGAGTTTCTGGCCGTCCGCGGGATCGATGGGTACGACGCCGACGGCTGTGCGTCCTACCTGTACGTGCCGCGCCAACTCGTGGTCTCACGGGAGGACGTCGAGGAGGTGCAGGCGGATCTCCAGCGGCGTCGCCTGCTGAGCAGTGACACCAGGACGGCCACGGCGGCCGCCGGACGGCGGCCGGTCGACGTGGACCTGGCGACGGCGATGTTCAAGCGACTGGACCCGTCGCGCCTGCGCGATGTCCAGCGGCCGAAGCAGGTTTCCGAGGCTGAACCGGTCGAGGGGCAGTGGCTGGAGCCACCGGGCCAGGACCCCGAGTCCGATGAGGCCCTCCGGTCGATCGACCTGGTTCGACTCCGGGTCACCCCCCAGGCCGATGTTCCTTCACTGGTGGCGGCGTACCGGGCGGAGGGCCGCATGGTGGCCCCGAACCACGTCGTGCACTGGGAACCGTTCTACAAGGGATCCCCGGGAAGCCTGCCCGAAGCGGCGGACGAGATGAAGCCACCGGATGGCAAGTCCGGCGACGGACCACGCGTGGTCATCCTCGACACGGGCATCCAGAAGGGGTGGGAGCGGGACGACTGGTTCCGGGACCGGGTCGAGGGCCCGGGTCCGGACGGGCTCGAGGAGACAGACGCCGACCGGGACGGCGCCCTCGACGTCCAGGCGGGCCACGGCACGTTCATCGCGTCCCTCGTGGCCCAGCACTGCCCGTCGGCGACGATCATCCCGCGGCGGGTGCTCAACTCGTTCGGGCTGACCAGCGACGTCGACCTGGCCCACGCCATCCTGCGGGCGGCGAAGCTCGAACCGGACCTGCTGGTGCTCTCCCTCGGCGCCTACTGCGCCGACGACCGGCCGCCGCCGGCGATCGAGCGGGCCCTGGCGCACCTGCCGGCGAAGACCGTGGTCGTGGCCGCCGCCGGCAACGCCGGCCAGTCCCGGGTGTTCTGGCCCGCGGCGCTGAAGACCGTGGTCGCGGTCGGCGCCCACGACGGCGGGGACCCGGACAGCGACGGCACCCTCGACGGGCCCGAGCGCCGGGCCCACTTCTCCAACTTCGGCTGGTGGGTCGACGCCTGCGCCGACGGGCTGAAGGCCCACGCGAAGTTCATCGAGTGGGACGGCGGCCTCGACGGCCTCCAGCCGGGCGAGCAGGAGTTCAGCGGCTGGGCGGTCTGGTCCGGCACGTCGTTCGCCGCCCCGATCGTGGCCGGCGCCCTGGCCCAGCACATGGTCGACAACGGCGGCGACGCGCACGACGCCGTCCGGGCCCGGATCCGTGCTCCCGGCCGGCCGCAGCTGGTCGACCTCGGCACCGTCATCGCCTGACGCTCCTCGGCGCGGCGTGGCGGGCGACAGCCAGCCGGGCCGACCCGCTCGTTAGTGTTCGGCACCGTCGACGAGCGAGGAGGATGGACTGGCGCCGCGTGCCCGCGGGTCGTTCTCGCGTCGGCTGGGGCTGATGCGGGCACTGCTGCGCGGCGACCCCGCCGGCGCGTCCGGTCGAGCGATCCTGCTGGCGGTCACCTCGCTCGGTGCTCTGGCCTCGATCCTGGCCAACGTCGCCGGTGCCGTCGTCGTGTTCGTGCTGCTGGCGTTCGTGCTGCCCGTGCCCGAGGAGGTCGCCCGCGCCGACGTGATCGTGCGCAACCTCATCGCGGCGTCGATCTACCTCGGCGTGGCCCTGCTCGTCGGGGCGGCGACCGGCCTGCGCAAGACCGTGAGGACGCTGACGTGGCTGCGGGACGACCGCGAGCCCACCGACGACGAGCGCGACGAGGCACTCGGCCTGGCCCTGTACGTCGCCCTGCGGCAGGCCCGCTACTGGCTCGTCGCCGTGGCCGTGTTCACGGCGCTGAACGTGCGGTTCTCGGTGATCCTCGGGCTCGAGGTCGGCGTGACGGTCTTCGTCGGAACGGCCGTGACGGCGTCGGTGGTCTACCTCACCTACCAGCGCATCGGCCGGCCGATCATCGCCCGGGCGCTGGAGACCGAGGACCCCGGCCGGCGCCGGCTGCCCGGGATCGCGCTGCGGACCTTCCTCGCCTGGGGCCTCGGCACGGGCCTGCCGATCGGGGGGATCGCCCTGATGGTGGGCGTGGGGCTGGTGCTCGGTGCGGACCTCGAGCAGCTGGCGGTGGCGGCGTTCGTGCTGTCGCTGCTGGCGCTGGTCACGGGGCTGGTGACGATCCTGCTGTTCGCCCGATCGCTGGCGGACCCGATGCGGCAGATGCGCCAGGCCGTGCGCAGGATGGAGGGCGGCGACTTCGACGTGACCGTGCCGGTGTACGACGCCAGCGAGCTGGGGTTCCTGCAGTCCTCGCTGAACCGGATGGCCGCCGGGCTGCAGGAGCGCGAGCGCATGCGGGACCTGTTCGGCCGCCACGTCGGTGCCGACGTTGCCCGGCGGGCGATGGAGTCCGGCGAGGTGGTGCTGGGCGGGGAGCTGCGGGAGGCGGGCGTGCTGTTCGTGGACGTCGTCGGCTCGACCACGTTCACGGCGGCCAGCGACCCGGAGACGGTCGTCGACGCACTCAATCGCTTCTTCGGGGTCGTGGTGGAGGTGATCCGCGAGCACGGCGGCCTGGTCAACAAGTTCGAGGGCGACGCCGCGCTGTGCGTGTGGGGTGCGCCGCTGGACCACGACGACCCGGCCGGCGCCGCGCTGGCGGCCGGGCGCGACATGGCCCGCCGACTGGAGGAGGCCGGCGGCCTGCCCGCGGCCGTGGGCGTGGCCGCCGGGTCGGTGGTGGCGGGCAACATCGGCGCCGAGGACCGGCTGGAGTACACGGTGATCGGCGACCCGGTCAACGAGGCGGCGAGGCTGACCGAGCTGGCCAAGGGCGAGCCGGGTCGTGTGCTGGCCACCGGCACGGCGATCGCCCGGGCTGGCGAGGCCGAGGCCGACCGGTGGGAGCTCGCCGGTGAGCGGATGCTGCGGGGTCGCGACGAGCCGGTGGCGGTCGCCCTGCCGCGGGGCTGAGCGGGTTCTCTGGCGGTTGTGGGGCGGGTGCTCGCGTCCGAACGGGCGTTCGAGTAGGGTGCGGGCCGGTGGGTTCTCCACAGGCACGGCAGGAGGTACTCCACCGTGTCGCACCCGCCCCGTACGGTGCCGAGCACACCCGGATCGACCTCCCGCACGCACGACCCGCTCGCACGTGACGCCCGACAGGAGCACGCCGCATGACCCGGACGCCGGAACAGCGCAGCAAGGACCTCGACACCGCCCTCGCCAACATCGAGAAGCAGTTCGGCAAGGGCTCGGTCATGAAGCTCGGCGACGAGTCCGCCGTGCGCGTCCCCGCCATCTCCACCGGCGCCC
>CAZDIF010000150.1:0-6166 GCA_964505365.1 uncultured Actinomycetota bacterium | reverse complement strand
GCGCCCATGGCGGCGACGAGCGCCAGGACCGTCAGGGCGATCGTCAGCTGGATCCTTCGCATCGGTGTGCTCCTTGATCGACGTGCCCCCACGGAACAGGTACGCACGGGAGCGCGCGACGGTTCACGCGTCCGCGGCACGTGTCCACGTATCCACGCCGCCGTTGCCTGCTCTGTCCTCGTGCACGGCATCGACGTGTACGAACGAGGGAGCACACCATGCCGCCACATCCGATCAAGCCCGATGGTTCGCCGCAGAACATCGGCGTCATCAACCCGTTCGCCCTGGCCGAGGAGGTCAGCGGGCGCCACATCGACTGGGACACCGTCCCGAACGTCCCGGAGCTGCTGGAAGAGCTGCTCCAGACGCCATACCACGAGTTGTTCGACCCGGTCCACGAGGGGCCGCTGTACACCGGCCTGCGGCTGAACCGGTCGCTCGAGCTGGAGCGGGTCCACTCGCCGCTGCTCGACGTCGAGGTGGACACCGAGCAGACCGACCTCGACCTCCCGTTCAACGGCGAGCACATCCAGGTCCTGCGTGACCTTGGCCCGCGGTTCGACACCGATGACGTGGGCAGCATCCCCGTCCTCGCGTCCGAGACGACCTCCGGGGGCCGGATGGTGCTGACGCTGCGCCTCCCGGAGAAGGACCGGCTGCAGCGGCTGCACGCGGTCTTCGGCCCCGCGCTCGTGCGCACGATCGCGTACGACCCGGACGAGGACGGTGCAGCGGACAAGGACTGGAACCCGCCGAACGGCACCTGGGGAACGACGGGGGACTTCTTCAACGAGACGGCGGAGTTCTTCGACCCGGTCCAGGGAGCCGTCGCGAACTGCTACTACATCGCAGCACTGGGTGCGGTCGCCTGGGCAACACCACAGAAGATCACCCACGTGACCCGGGCCACGGGCACGGCCCAGGGCTCGTTCGTCGACCGGGTCTCGTTCTACAAGCCCGACAGCGGCGGCCAGCTGGACGAGCACGTGGAGGTCACCGAGGCCGTGCCGCTCAACAGCTCGGGCAACTTCATCTACTGCCGCTCGAGTGAAGCGGACGAGACGTGGCCGGCGATCTACGAGAAGGCATTCGCCAAGCTCGTCACGGGCACGTCCGGGGACCAGCCCGACATCACGGCGACCGCCTGGGGCGACCCCGTCGGGGCGACCGCCCGGCTCAACGGCGGCCACCGCTCGTACTGGAACACCGCGGGGCGGACCGGCAGCCAGCTGTGGGACATCGTGCGGTCGCACTCGGTCAGTCGGCGGACGATCCGCCCGATGACGGCCTCCACCTACTCCACAGGGGCCGCCAGCGAGAAGAAGATCGTGTACGACGACACCAACATCGTCGCGTCGCACGCCTACACGGTTCTCGGGTGGGACTACCGCGACGGCAGGCGCTACATCCTGCTCCGCAACCCCTGGGGCCGTACCGAGCCGACCGTCGGCGTGCTGGCCGGGACCACGTACGCCTACGACATCAGCTGGTGGCGACCGATCGCCATGGCCCCGAACGACGGGACCTTCGGCATCGAGGCGGACGAGTTCCAGACCTACTTCCGCAGCATCGGCGTGGCCGCCTGACGCCGTCGCAGGAACCCGGGTCGGGGTCGCGGGTCACCGCGGCCCCGACCTCGTCCACGGTCAGGCGGCGGGGCGCCGCACCTGCAGGCCGGTCGTGTCCGGCTCGACGCCCCAGCTGCCGATCCAGTCGGGGCGGATGCGGATCACCGCGTGGCTCATCCCGGGCCGTGGCGGGTCGACGTCCGTGAGCGCCTCGGCGGTCCCGCGGATCTCCACGCCCCGCGGGCGCCAGGGGCTGGTGGAGGCGAGGTCGTCGACGACCAGCGCGGCGTGTGGGTTCGCACGCACGTTGCGGAACTTCCGGCTCCGTGCGAGGTCCCGTCCGCCGACGAGGACGTCGCCGGTCTCCTCGTCGAGGAAGAACCCCACGGGGTTGACCTGCGGGACCCCGTTGGCGTCGACGGTGGCCAGCCGTCCGAGCAGCTGGCCGTCGAGGTAGGAACGCTCCGCTTCGGTGAAGGACATCGTGGACTCCTGTCCTGATCGGTCACGACGTTGTGGCGGCGACCCTACGACTTGAAGTGCACTTCAGGTCAAGGAACGAATGCCACGAGATGGCCGACGGGTCGGTCCCCCACCGGTAGCCTGCCGGCGCGTGCGACCCCGACCGCCACGAGAGGCTCCCCGGGTGTCCCCGTCCAGCGCCCTCCCGGCCCCACTGGTTCCGCGGAGCCGCCCCCGCCTTCGCGGATGGCTCCACGGCGTGGCGAGCCCGGCCGCCGCGATCACTGCCGTCCTGCTGTGGCATGCGGCCTCCCCGGGCCTGCCCCGGCTCAGCGTCGCCGTGTTCGGCGTCGGCCTCGTGGCCCTGTACCTGACGTCGTCCGTCTACCACGTGCCCGACTGGCCGGCACACGTCCGTCGACGGCTCGCACGCGCCGACGTGGCCATGATCCAGCTGTTCATCGCGGCCTCCTTCACACCCTTCGCGGTGCACACGCTCAGCGGGGCCTGGCGCACCTGGAGCCTCGCGGTGATCTGGACGATCGCCGTCGTGGGCGCGGTGGTCGCCGCGTCACCGGTGCGCGGCCCGCGATGGCTGTCGTTCGCCGCCTACGCGTCCTTCGGATCGCTCGCGGCCATCCCCCTGCTGCGCGTGGCCGAACGGCTGTCGTCCGCGGGGGTCGCGCTCGTGGTCGTCGGGGGGCTCCTGTACCTGGTCGGCGGGACGATCTACGCCCGCCGGGGCCCGGACCCGTGGCCCGAGTGGTTCGGCTTCCACGAGGTGTTCCACGCGCTCGTCGTCCTCGGCAGCGGGCTCCACGTGGTCGCGATCTGGCGCTACACCCTGCCCCTCGGCTGACGACCCGCACCGTTCCGGCCCGCGCAGGTTGCGTGCGTCCCCGTCACGCAGGGCCCCGGGCGGCCGGGCCCGAGCGGCCGTACGGTCAGCCCATGACGGTGCTCGACGCCTACTCCCAGGTCGTCACCCGGGTCGCGGCGCGCCTGCTGCGGTCGGTGGCCTCGGTCAGCGTGGCGCGGGGCCGACGCGGGGGGACCGCGGGCGGGTCGGCGGTGGCGTTGCGCGACGACGGGCTGCTGCTCACCTCGGCACACGTCGTGGCGGGCGTGGACCGCGGGGGCCTCGCGTTCGTGGACGGGACCGACGCCCCGTTCGACGTGGTCGGCTCCGACCCCCTGTCGGACCTGGCGCTCCTCCGCACGCCCGCTGCCGGGCTGACGTCCGCGGACCTCGGTGACGCCGACGACCTGCAGATCGGCCAGCTCGTGGTCGCCGTGGGCAACCCCCTCGGGTACGGCGGATCAGTGAGCGCCGGCGTGGTGTCCGGCCTGCGTCGGTCGATCATGACCAGCGACGGGACCACCAACCGGCTGGTCGAGGACGTCATCCAGACCGACGCCGCCCTCCACCCGGGCAACTCCGGCGGCGCGCTGGCGGACGCGGAGGGCCGTGTCGTCGGCATCTCCACGGCGCTGGTCGGACCGGGCCTCGGACAGGGACTTGGCCTGGCCGTGCCGATCAACCCGACGACCCGGCGGATCGTCGATGCGCTGGTGACCGATGGGCGCGTCGCGCGTGGCTACCTCGGCGTCGAGGGCGGGACCCGCCCGCTCCCGCCGAACGCGGTCGAGGCGACCGGCCTCGCCCGTGGCATCGAGGTGCTCGGCGTCGTGTCACGCTCCCCCGCTGCCCGTGCGGGCCTGCGTCCCGGCGACGTGATCGTGCGGGTGGACGGCACGCCGGTGCAGCGGACCGGTGAGCTGCAGGCCCTGCTGACCGGCTCCGTGCGTGACCGGATGGATCTCGAGGTCGTCCGCCTGGACGGGGTCGTGCACATGCTCGTGCGGCCCGCACCCCTGACCGCCTGATCGGCGCAGCCCTACAGAACCGCGGTGACGTGCCGATGTGTCCCTGGACACGATCCAGGGGCATCTCCTGAGCACGTACGACGCGAGCGGCGTGGCCGCTCCCCCGATGCCGCCACCTCCGGCGGCCCGAACCGCCATGCCCGCTCCCGCCACGGCCTCGCCAACCGCGGAGACACCACTGGTCACGCCGGAGGTCAGCAACCGCCTCGTCCACGACCTCGTCGCGCTGGTGGGGTGGATGGTGCTGGGTGCGCTCTGGTGGCGTGTCGTCACCGTCACCGATCTCGGCCTGTTGCGGACGCTCGTCGTCGTGGTGGCCGGGTCATTCCTCGTCAATGCCGTCGTCTCGATGCTCTGGGTGCGCCACAACCAGCGGATCTTCCGGCGCAAGGGCCAGCGGACCGGCGCCCCCACGCGCGCGCTGGTCTACGACCGGGACTGGACCGGCCGGCCGGTGACGGCGGACTGGGACGCCGTCCGCGTGGCGTCGATGGTGGTCGTCGACGTGGACGGAGAGCACAAGCGCTTCGAGGCGGCAGGCGGAACGCCGGAGCTGCGGCCGTGAACGCGCTGCTCGACGTGATCGAGGCCAGCCCCCTCTACTGGGCCGCCCTGGTGTTCTTTGCCGGCTACCCGATCGTGACCTCGATCGTGTGGATGTCCACGGCAACGACCTTCTTCCTCCGCCGGGAGCGGCGGACGCACGACGCGCCGGTCCCCTCGGCCGACGCGTACTGCCCGAGGGTCTCCGTGCTCGTGCCCGCCTACAACGAGGAGGCCCACATCGTCGAGACGGTCGAGGCCTGCCTGGCGCTCGACCATCCGGACCTCGAGGTGGTCGTGGTGGACGATGGCTCCACCGACGGGACGGTGGCGCGGGTGGCCCACCTCGTGGACGCCGGCCGGATCCGGCTGGTCCGGAAGCTGCGCAACGAGGGCAAGGCCATGGCGCTCAACGACGCCCTGGCGTGCGTCACGGGCGAACTCGTGCTCATCGTGGACGCCGACGGCCGCCCGGACCCGATGCTGCTGCGGCACATGGTCCCGCACTTCACCTCCGCCCGAGTCGCGGCGGTGACCGGCAACCCCCGGGTCGTCGAACGGCGCACGTTCCTGCAGAAGCTGCAGGTGATGGAGTTCACCTCGATCGTCAGCCTGCTCCGACGGGCCCAGCGCATCTGGGGTCGCATCCTCACCGTGTCGGGCGTCGTGACGATGTTCCGGACCTCGGCACTGGTGGACGTGGGGCTGTTCAGCCCGGACATGGACACCGAGGACATCGACGTCACCTGGAAGCTGCAGAAGCGCTTCTACGACGTGCGGTACGAGGCCAACGCGATCGTGTGGATGCGCGTGCCGACCACCCTGCGTGGGCTCTGGCACCAGCGTCGCCGCTGGGCCACCGGGCTGTCCCAGGTGCTGCGGCGTCATGGACCGGACGTGTTCGGCGACTGGCGGCGCCGCCGGATGTGGCCGGTCGCGATCGAGGCGGTCCTGTCGATCGTCTGGGCCTACCTGTTCGTCGGGCTCACCGCCACCTGGCTGCTGGCACTCCTGCTCGGCCGGGCCCCGGCCGGCGCGGAGCCGTTCCCCAACCTCTGGGGCATGACCATCGCCACGCTGGCGATCACGCAGCTGGCCGTCGGCGTGCTGCTGGACCGGAGGTACGACCGCCACCTCCTCCGGTCGTTCCCCGTCGCGGTCGCCTACCCGATCGCCTACTGGATGCTCATGGCCGTGGTGACGGTGGCCTCCACGCCACGGGGCCTGCGCTCGGCACGTGGACGAGGGCCCGCGCGCTGGCACACCGTTCGAGGCACCTGACCGGTCGGCGCACGGCCTACGGTTCGAGGCACCCGAACCCGAAAGGGATCCGTGCGATCGACGACGTTCCAGCTGGACGCCTCGTCCAACGAGATCCTCGACATCACCGCCGAGATCCGCCGCTTCGCCGGGTCCGAGGACGACGGGCTGATCCACGTCTTCCTGCCCCACGCCACCTGCGGGTTGGCGATCTTCGAGCTGCACGCCGGTACCGAGTCCGACGTGCGGGACACCATCGACCGGCTGCTGCCTCGGGACCACGCCTACCAGCACCGCCACGGCTCGCCCGGGCACGGCGCGGACCACGTGCTGCCGGCGTTCGTCTCCCCCAGCCTCACGGTCCCGGTGGTGGGCGGCGAGGTGCAGCTGGGCACCTGGCAGAGCATCGTGGTGGTCGACACCAACCGCGACAACCCCCGCCGCAC
>CAZDIF010000149.1:0-6214 GCA_964505365.1 uncultured Actinomycetota bacterium | reverse complement strand
CAGCGTCAGCGTGCTACAACCGGAACCCGTCGACGTGGGAGGCAGCCGTGGGTGACGACGCGCCGCAGGGACACTTCTCCGACTACCAGGCGGAGATCTACCTCAAGGGGATGTTCGGCGACGAGGTGCCGGCGTTCACCACCGACCTGGCGGCGCTGGAGGAGCGCGCCGCCGAGGTCCTCGACGCGTCGGCCCTCGGCTACATCGTCCCGAGCGCCGGCCACGGGTGGACGGCCCGCGCGAACGTGGAGGCCTTCCGGCGGTGGCGGATCGTGCCCCGGATGCTGCGGGACCACGCCGTCCGCGACCACGCGGTCGAGCTGCTCGGGACCCGGATGCCCGCGCCGGTGGTGTTCGGTCCCGTCGGCGTGCAGACGCTCGCCCACCCCGACGGCGAGCTGGCGACCGTGCGGGCGGCCGCCGAGCTGGGCCTGACCTACGTGCACTCGACGCAGGCCAGCCACTCGCTGGAGGAGGTCGCCGAGGTCGGTGGCGACGCGCCCCGCTGGTACCAGCTGTACTGGCCCAACGACGACGAGCTGTGCGTCAGCCTGCTGGAGCGGGCCCGGGACACGGGGCACACCCACCTCGTCGTCACGCTGGACACCACCATGATGGGGTGGCGGCCGGTCGACCTCGACCGGGGGTTCCTGCCGTTCCTCAAGGGTGAGGGGATCGCCAACTACGTGAGCGATCCGGTGTTCCGCTCACGCCTGGAGAAGCCCCCGGAGGAAGATCCCACGGCCGCGGGGATCCAGTTCGCCACGGTCTTCCCGAACCCCGGCCTGACCTGGGAGCGGCTGCCGTTCCTCCGCGACCACTGGGACGGGCCGGTCGTCCTCAAGGGCATCCAGTCCGTCGAGGACGCCCGGGCCGCCGTCGAGCACGGGATGGACGGCATCGTCGTGTCCAACCACGGCGGCCGGCAGGTCGACGGGGCGGTGGCGTCGCTCGACGTGCTGGCGCCCATCGCCGAGGCCGTCGGCGACCGCATCGCGGTGCTGTTCGACTCCGGCATCCGGACCGGGACGGACGTCGTCAAGGCGCTGGCGCTCGGCGCCGACGCCGTGCTGATCGGGCGGCCGTACCTGTACGGGCTCGCGCTCGGTGGGCAGGCCGGCGTCGTCCACGTCCTGCGGTCGCTGCTCGCCGAGATGGACCTCACCCTGGCAAACGCGGGCTACACGAGCCACCGCGACCTCACCCCGTCGTCCCTGGCACCTGTCGACGCCTGACGGGACGTGTTATCGTTCGCGTCCGGGGGATCAGGGAAAGGGGCGGTGCCATGATGGGACGACAGGTGTGTCCGGGTCACGGGAACCGTGGGGGTGGCGCATGAGTGCCACGATCACGCCATCGCGGCCCCATCCCCTCGACCAGCAGGTCCGCGTGACGCTGCGGGTCGCGATGCTGATCTTCGTCTACACCATCGGGATCGGGATCCTCAACGGGCTCGACCTGGTGGAGTTCAGCCGGCAGCAGCTGCTGTCCCACCTGCACGGCGGCACGCTCGGCTGGATGACGCTGGGGATCATCGCCGCGACCCAGTGGCTGTTCGTCGACGGTGGGACCACGGTCTCCGAGCAGTCCGCACGGACCGTCCGGGGGTTCGCCTACCTCGCGGCCGTGGCCATTCCGCTGTATGTCCTGGCGTTCGCGACGACGTTCGGCTTCGCACGCCCGCTGGGCGGCACGTTCACCCTCATCGCGCTCATCGGGATGGCCACCTGGGCGTACGGGCGGATGCGCCAGGTGACGCTGACCGTGCCCCGACTGCTGGTCCTGCTGGGCCTGACGAGCTCCGTGCTCGGGGGTGCGTTCGGCGTCCTCAACGGGTTCGCGATCGCCTTCGAATGGACCGGGTATCCCGAGTCGTTCTTCGAGGCACACCCGGGAACCATGGAGATCGGCTTCACGATGCCGGTGGCCATGGCGCTCGCGGAGTGGGGCATGCGGATCGGGGAACCGGACCAGCGACCGAACCGCTGGGGCATCGCACAGGCCACCCTGATGATGGTCGGCTTCCTGTGGGTCCTGGGCTTCATCCTCGCGGGCCAGGAGGCGCTCGTCGGCATCGGCATCCTGTTCGGGCTCGTGGCCATCGGCATCTTCTTCGGACGCATGCGCCACGTGGTGCGGACCACGTCGCTCACCGCCCGGGCACCGGGACGCCATGCCCTCACGGGTGGGGTCCTGCTGGGCGTCACGATGATCTACATCTTCGCGGCGATCTCGGCCGTGCAGGGCGACTTCGCCGCCATGCCACGTGGGCAGGCGCTGTCGTTCATCCACCTGCTGGCCATCGGGGCGACGACCAACGCCCTGCTGGCGTTCGTCATCCACCTGTCCCGCCGCGTGTCCGAGGTCGGGGTGATCGACGACGTGGTCTTCTGGGGCGTCAACATCGGCCTGATCGGGTTCGTCGTCGCGCTGACCACCGACGTCCGTGGCCTGATCTTCGTCTTCGTCCCGATCATGGGCCTGGCGCTGCTGCTCGCCATCGGCGTCCACCTCATCCCGCTGGGAAGCCAGCCCCGAGCACGGGAGACGGCCGACGCCGCAACCTGATCCAGGTCAGGGCCCGGTCCGAGGTGTGCGCCATCTGCGATGCGGGGAGGCCATTCCGGTGCACACCTCGCGGTCCAGTGCGAGGTGTGCACCGTGGGCGAAGAATCGAGGCGGTCCGGGTGCACACCTTGGGGTGAGGTCCGGGCGTACGCTCGTGGTACGGGGCGGGAGAAAGGGGCTGGCATGCGACGCCGGACGGAGCTGTTCCTCGCCGCCGTGCTCATCGGGCTGCTCGTCGTCGGGTTCCTCCTGTACCAGGGGCGCCTCGACTCGCTGGACATGCCGCGCCGTGGGCCCATCGTCATCCCGAACCCCGCCCCGGGCTGAACGAAGATCAGGGGTTGCCACGGCGCCGCGGGGGCCTATCGTGGGAGGACCCGGGCATCGAGCGCGTCATGTGCATCTCGGCAACGTGCAGGCACGGCAGCGGCGACGGCAGGGCCACCCTGCCGGAGCGACCGCGAGGACGCTCCGAGGCTCCACCCCCGACGGCGCGGTCCGCAAGTCTCGATCGTCGCCGGTTCCTGCGCGGCGGGGCGGCGCTCGCTGGCGGCGCGTTGGCGGCCTCGCTGGCGCCGGCGCTGCCGGCCGAGGCGGCCCGTCGACGGTCGCCGCGGACGGTCGACCTCACCCACCGGCTGGTCAAGGACTTCCCGGACTTCTACGGCAACGAGCCGGTGATCAGCGACGTCGTCGACTTCTCGTTCGAGTCCGACGGCTTCTACTCGAAGTCGTGGACCTTCCCCGAGCACATCGGGACCCACATGGACGCGCCCGGGCACTTCGCCGAGGGCGCTCGCAACGTGGACGAGCTGACCGCCGACGAGCTGGTGGCGCCACTGGTCGTGGTCGACATCCGGCACAAGATCGCCGAGGACGGCCCCAACGCCATGGTCGAGCCCGAGGACCTCGTCGCCTGGGAGCGGGGCCACGGCCGGATCCCCGAACGGTCCCTGGTGGCCATGTACTCGGGGTGGGACGAGCGCGTCGATGACGGCGACACGTTCCGCGGAGGCGAGGGGTTCCCCGACCTCAACTTCCCGGGCTTCTCGGTGGAGGCGACCGACTGGCTCGTCGCGCACCGGGACCCGGTGGGCATCGGCGTGGACACGCTGAGCCTCGACCCCGGCAACTCGCAGACGTTCCCGGTCCACTTCGGGTTCCTCGAGACCGACCGCTACGGGCTCGAGAACCTTCGCAACCTCGGCGACGTGCCGGCGAAGGGCACGACCGTGTTCGTCGGCGCGGTTCCGTGGGAGGACGGCTCCGGCGGGCCCTGCCGGGTCATCGCCACCCGGTGAGGGTCAGATGATCTCGATCGGGGTGAAGTCCCGGTTGGCGAGGAAGGCGGGACGGGCCATGGGCGCCTCGAACGGCTCCTCCACGGCGTTCTCCACCGAGTTGTAGACCGCGAAGACGTTGGCCCGTCGGTCCTTGGTGACGTTGCCGTTGGACGCGTGCAGGGTGTTCGAGTCGAAGAAGATCACCGTGCCGGGCTCGCCGGTCGCGACGTGGAGCCCGTGCTCCTCGTGCAGCTGCGCGATCAGCGACTCCTCGGGGATCCCCGCCTCCTGGTTCTTGAGCGAGGTGACCCAGTTCTGCTCCGGCGTCGCGCCGACACACGCCACGAACGTCCGGTGCGACCCGGGGATCAGCAGCAGCGGGCCGTTCTGGCTGTGGTTGTGCGTCAGCAGGATGGAGGCACTGAGGCACCGGGGCGTCGGCATCCCGTCCTCGGTGTGCCACGTCTCGAAGTCCGAGTGCCAGTTGAAGCCGCTGCCTCCGAACCCGGGTTTGTCGTTGACGCGCGTGTGGTGGAGGTAGACCTCGCTGGCGAGGATCTGGCGGGCGGCACCCGCCGTCCGCTCGTCGCGGACGACCTTTTCCATCAGGTCCGAGTGGTCCTGGATGGAGAACACCGAGCGAACGTCGCCCGTGTCGGGGTCCGAGATCGTCCCCTCGGCCTCCCGGACCGCGTCCTCGCCCTTCAGCCGCTGCAGCTCCTGCATCAGGGCGTGGGCCTCATCGGGCGCGAACAGACCGTCGACCTGCAGGAACCCGTCGCGGTCGAAGGCATCGAGCTGCTCCCGCGTCAGCGGCCCGTCCTCCGCCGTGCCGAGCACGACGGGGTGGGAACGCTCGATCAGGCGCGGCTCGTCGACCTTGCCTCGGGACGGGTACGGGTCAGGTGTCGTGGTGCTCAAGATGAACTCCTCGGGCCTCGTGATTGCCCCCATCACTACCCGACGAGCGTCACGGGTCCCCCGTCCGTTGGTGCAGACCCACGACGAAGGCGCCCCACCGGGAGGCAGGGCGCCTTGCGTACGGCGTTTCGTGGGTGCGGCGGTGTCAGCCCTTGGCCTTCTCCAGCCGCTTCTTGAAGCGGTCCACGCGGCCACCGGTGTCCACCAGCTTCTGCTTGCCGGTGTAGAACGGGTGGCACTCGTTGCAGAGCTCGACCGAGATGTGGTCGACGGTGCCGCGGGTCTCGAAGGTGTTCCCGCAGGAGCACGTGACCGTCAGCGTCGTGTACTCGGGGTGGATGCCCTCGCGCATGATGAAGTCCTTCTGGTTCGTCGCGGCGCCCTCAACGGCGCCACCTGGGAAGCCGGGTCGGTCCGCTCACCGGGCCGACCGGGTCGGACGGAGGGTCCCGTCGTTCGCGCGTCGACGCCGCTGCCGGACGGCACGCGACGTCGTGGCGCAGAGGATACCCGACGCGGGTGGGCCCGTCAGGGGGTGATCGCCAGCGAGGTGAGGATCCGCGCCGCGAGGGCGTCGTTGCCCGTCACGGCCGCCACCCGGGCGGGATCGGCGGCGTCCTCGCGACCGCCGGCCAGCGGAACCAGGTCGGCGTAGCGGAACGTCATGGTCACCGTCGGGTCGATCGGCTCGGCGTCGAGCACCTCGCCCGTCCCGAGGTCCAGCCAGAGGGTGTCCGCCTGGTCCCCGACGACCGTGAACACGAGCGAGGCCTCGTCCGCCACCACGCGGTCGGGCAGGACCGCGCCGAGGGCACGCAGGACCCCTCGCAGGTGGCTGGCCGCGGCAGGCCCGTCGAGGTGGCCCGGTCGCCGGACGGCACGCCGGATGTCCTGCTCGTGGCTGAAGATGTCGAAGGCCCGGAGGCCGAGGCTCTTCGCCAGCGGCTGGGACCCGCCGAGGAACGAGGGCGCCGGCGCGTCGAGGTCGCCGGCGAGTTGTGTGCGGCGGCGACTGACCACCTCGGCGAGCTCTTCGAGCAGCTCGGTGGGGTGCCGGTCCCGCCGGACGTGGACGTGCCGCTCGGTGTACGCCGACACCTCGTTGGTCACGTGCGGCAGCTCCGCCGGCAGCTCGACCTCCGGCTCGGCCGACCCGGTGAGCACGTCCTCGAGGCCGATCACGTGTGCCACGACGTCCCGGACGACCCATCCGGGGCATCCGGTCGGCCGGGCCCAGTCGTCGTCGTGGAGCGTCGCCACGACCTCGACGAATCCGTCGATGGCGTCGTGCATGGCATCGAGCCGAGCACGCACACGGGTGTCCACCGGGGATTCCCCTTTCACACGAAGGCCGGACGTTCGGCCCATGCTAGGCAGTCGGACGGGGTGACCGCGACGGGACGTCGGTCCCGACACGTGGCCGTCCGTCGGCGGCCCTAGTG
>CAZDIF010000148.1:0-6237 GCA_964505365.1 uncultured Actinomycetota bacterium | reverse complement strand
ACCCACCGAAGGTCTGCAGGCTCAGTGCCAGCAGCTCGTAGGCCTTCTCGGAGCAGTAGCCCTTGACCAGCGGCAGGAGGAAGTCCTCGCGCCGGATCCAGTCCTTGTGCTGGTCGGCGTCGTCGCGCTGCAGCTCGGCCTGGTCCTGCACCCAGCCGGTGAACGCCACGAGGGCCCTCATGCCCTCGGCGTGGGCCTTCTGTTCCATCAGCATCCGGCGCACGTCGGGGTGGTTGATGATGGTGACCTTCTCGGGGTCCTTGGCCAGCATCTCGGTCATGTCCGGGCCCTGCACGCGGACCTTGGCGTAGTCCAGCGCGTTCAGGTAGCCCGTCGACAGGGTCGCCATGGCCTTGGTGCCCACCATCATCCGTGCGTACTCGATCACGCGGAACATCTGCCGGATGCCCTGGCCGTCCTCGTCCTTCTCGCCGACGAGGTAGCCCACGCACGGGGTGTCGGCGTCGGCGCCCATGGTCAGCTCGCAGGTCGCCGAGGCCTTGATCCCCATCTTCTTCTCGAGGTTGGTGACCTTGACGCCGTTGCGGGTGCCCAGGGACCCGTCGGGGTTGACGAGGTACTTCGGCACGATGAACAGGCGCAGGCCCTTGGTGCCGGGGATGCCGCCCTTCGGGCGTGCCAGGACGAGGTGCACGGTGTTCTCGTGGCCCTGGTAGTCCGCCGAGGTGATGAAGCGCTTCACGCCCTCGAGGTGCCACACCGACCCCATGTCGTCGGGGCCGTTCTCCTCGACCCTGACGGCGGAGGTCACGCCGGCGCCGACGTCCGAGCCCGCGTCCGGCTCGGTCAGCACCATCGTGCCGCCCCACTGCTTGTCGACCATGTTCTGGGCGAAGACCTTCTGCTGCCCCTCGGTGCCCTCCTCCCAGATGATCGCACCCATCAGCGGGCCGATGGGCCACAGCATCGCGGAAGCGTGGCCGCCGGCGAACAGCTCCGCGGTCAGCCAGCGCACCGACGGCGGGACGTCGCCACCACCAAGTTCCTGGGGCAGCGGCAGGGTGTGCCAGCCGGCCGCGTAGTAGGCCTGCAGCGCCTCGTGCAGCTCCTCCGGGACGGTGATGTTGCCGTCCGCGTCGAGCTCGAGCGGCGTGCGGTCGGCCGGCACGAAGGAGTCGGCCCACACGGACTCGCGGGCGAAGCGGTCGACCTCGCGGAGCAGCATCCGCGCGGTGTCCTCGGGCAGGTGCGCGTAGCGCCCCTCGCCGAGGTAGTCCTGGGTGCGGAAGACCTCGAAGAGGTTGAACTCGAGGTCGCGGAGGTTGCTCTTGAAGTGACTCATGCGAGTGGGTCCTTCTGGGCGGCGGGGAGGCGGCGGGCCTCGCGCGGTCCCGACGAATGAAGTGGAGTGATCGCTCCACTTTGGAGCGCGCGACCCATATTGTAGCATACGCTCCAGAAGTGCAAGCCCGAGCAAGCACACTGTTGCCAGTCCCCGAGGAGCAAGGAGCCGGCGTGGCCAGGTACCGCGTGGGACTGGAGACCCGTGCCCGCATCCTCGCGGCGACCCGCGACGTGCTCGGTGAGCACGGGCTCGAGAACGTCACCCTCAAGGCCATCACCGACCGCGCCGGTGTCGGGGCCGGGTCGTTCTACAACCTGTTCGACTCCAAGGAGGACGCCGTCCTCGAGGTGCTCCGGGAGGCCATCGTCGCCATCGACCCGGACCCTGCCGGGCTGGGCCGCGAGAGCCTCGACGACCTCATCGACGCGTTCGTCGGCTTCGTCACCCACCCCGACACGGCGGCCCTGGCCAAGATCCACCTGCAGCTGGCCGGCAGCGCGCTGAGCGATCCCGTGATCGCCGACCGCCTCATGCGGTCGCACCGTCGCCGCGTCGAGCGGTTCGCGGCCGCGATCCAGCGTGACGCCCCGGACGTCGACGAGGTCGAGGCCACCCGGCACGCCGAGATCCTGCTCGCGGCGCTGACGGGCCTGGCCCTGCAGTGGATCTGGGACCCGTCCTTCGACGTGGAGGCCCACGCCGCGCGCCTGCCGCGCCGTCCCCGTGCAACCGTGCACGGCTGAGCCGCCGCTAGGCTCGCCCGTCTCGTGACTTCATTCTCCGAGCCTGCATGAGCCCGCCGGTCGCACTGGCACTCGTCATCGTGCTGATCGCGGCCAACGGGCTGTTCGTGGCGGCGGAGTTCTCCCTCGTCGCGGTGCGGCGGCCGGGCATCGAGGATGCCGCGGAGCGGGGCGACCGCCGGGCCCGCTCCGTGCTGCGCGAACTGCAGCGGCTGTCGTTCGTGCTGTCGGCCGCGCAGTTCGGGATCACCGTCACCAGCCTGCTGGTCGGCTTCCTCGCCGAGGGCGCGATCGGCGACCTCGTCGTGGTGCCGACCGTCCAGGCGCTGGGCCTGCCAGCCGAATCCGCCCGGCCGGTCTCCATCGGCGCGGCCTTCCTGCTGTCGACGATGTTCCAGATGGTCGTCGGCGAGCTCGCCCCGAAGAACCTCGCCATCGCCCGGCCGGACACCGTCGCGCGGTTCACCGCGCTGCCGATCCGGGTGTTCGGGGTGGTCCTCGGGCCGATCATCCGCGTGTTCGACCGGTCGGCGGCATGGATGACCGAGGCCCTGTTCCGGGTCGAGGTCGCCGACGAGCTGGCCGGTGGTCACAGCCTCGACGAGATCGGCCGGATCATCGAGGCGTCCTCGTCGGAGGGCACCCTGTCGGACGAGCAGGCCGAGCTGCTGAGCCGCGCGGTCGGGCTGTGGGACCGGCGGGCCAGCGAGATCCTGGTGCCCGGGCCGCAGGTGACCTGGCTCGACGCCGACGCCACGCCCGACGACCTGCGGGCGGCATCCCGCGAGAGCAGCTTTTCGCGCTTCCCCGTGCGTGACGGCGAGGAGATCCTCGGCACCGTGCACGTCAAGGACCTGCTGCGCGTCGACCCGCAGGAGGCCACGACCATCCGCTCGCTGGTGGTGCCGTGCCTGGTCGTGCCCGAGAGCGAGCCGCTGCGCCGGCTGCTGGCCAGCTTCCGCTCGTCGCACCGCACGTTCGCGGTGGTCGTCGACGAGTACGGCTCCATCGCCGGCATCCTGACCGTCGAGGACCTGCTCGAGGAACTGGTCGGCGACATCGAGGACGAGTTCGACCCCGAGCGCGAGCCCGTGGTCCGGCGCGTGGGCCGTGGCCGCTTCCGGTCGCCGGGCACGGTCCGGCTCGACGCCCTGACCCGCTCGACCGGGCTCGCGTTCCCCTCGGGGGACTACGAGACCGCAGCCGGGCTGCTGATGCACGAGCTCGGTCGGATCCCCGAGGAGGGCGAGCAGGTCCGGGTCGGCGGCGTCGAGATCCTCGTCACCCGGATGGCGGGTGTGCGCGTGGCCGAGGTCGAGCTGCGGCGCGTGGAGGGGGAGGCATGATCCCCCTCGCCGCCGAGGCCGGTGGTCTTCACGCGATCAGCGTCCCGGCGCTGCTGTTCGGACTCGTGCTGCTCGTCGCGAACGGGTTCTTCGTCGCGGCCGAGATCGCGCTGCTGGCGGCCCGCCGGGCCCGCGTCGAGGAGCGCGCCGACGCCGGCGACCCCCGGGCCAGGATCGCCCTGCACGCCCTGCAGGAGCTGTCGATCACCTTCTCCGGCGCCCAGCTCGGCATCACCATGGCCTCGCTGGGCCTCGGTGCCGTCGCCGAACCCGCCGTCGCCGCGGTGATCGAACACCTGCTGGCCGCCGTCGGCGTGCCCGTCACCGTCCTCCCGGGCATCGGGTTCGCCGTCGGGCTGTCGATCGTGGTCTTCCTCCACATGGTCGTGGGGGAGATGGCACCGAAGAACCTCGCGCTGGCCCGTGCGGAGGACGTCTCCCTGCGGCTGGCCCGGACCTTCCGAGCGTTCGTGTGGGTGTTCCGGCCGCTGATCGTGTTCCTGAACGGCATGGCCAACCTGCTGGTGCGGGCCGTGCGCGTCGAACCGGTCGACGAGCACAACCTCGTCCACACGCCCGAGGAACTGGTCCTCGCCCTGGCCGAGTCCCGCCGGGAGGGGACGGTGGCCGCCCAGGACGCCCGCGTGCTCTCGGCGGCGCTGACCCTCGAGCGCATCGACGCCGAGTCGGCGATGACCCCCAGGGTCGACCTGCACGCGCTGCCGGACGACGCGCCGCTGGAGGCGGTGCTCGACCTCGCCGAGGCCACCGGGCTGACCCGGTTCCCGGTCCACCACCGGGACCTCGACGACGTCGTCGGGCTGGTCCACGTCAAGGACGTGCTGATCCTCGACCCGGCCGACCGGGAGGGGCGCGCCGTGGCCGAGCTGCTGCGGCCGATCGTCGCCGTGCCGGAGACACGCCGGCTGCACCACCTGCTGGCCGACATGCGCTCCGACCGCTCGCACGCGGTGCTGGTGGTCGACGAGTACGGGGCAACGACCGGCCTGGTCACCCTCGAGGACGTGCTGGAGGAGCTCGTCGGCGAGATCGAGGACGAGTTCGACCCGGAGGGGGTGCGCCGACGCCGAGGGCGCGAGGGCTGGGTGGTCGACGGCGTGCTGCGGCGTGACGAGCTCGAGCGGCTGACCGGCCTGACGCTGCCGGAGAGCAGCGAGACGGAGACCCTCAACGGGTTCCTGGTGGAGCGACTCGGGCGCCTCGCGGACCGCGGCGACGAGGTCGTCCACGACGGCTGGGTGCTGCAGGTGGTGTCGCTGGCGGGCCGACGGGCGGGCCGGGTGCAGGTCACCCCGCCGCGGCCCGCCGAGCCGGCGGAGCCCGACCGCGCCGGGCCGTCCTAGCTCGCCGACGGGTGCGTGTTACGGTCGGTCCTCGCCGAGTTGGCCAGGGCGCATGGAACGCATCCAGGCACAGCGCATGATCCCGGGGCGGGGACAGCCGGTCGACGACGCCGTCATCGTCCTCGATGGCCCCACCATCTCCTACGCCGGTCGGGCCGCCGACGCCCCGGCCACGCCGGACGCGACCGTCACCACGGCCGAGACGGTGATGCCGGGCCTGTGGGACTGCCACGGCCACTTCCTCGGGGCACGGACCGCGAACCTCACCCAGGCCGTCCTCGAACCCGGGCCACTGCAGGCAATGCGCGTCGCCCAGGACGCCCGTGCTGCGCTCGACGCGGGCTTCACGTCGGTGCGCGAGGCCGGCGGGTACGGCGTGTACCTGGCGACCGCCGTCGAGGAGGGCACCGTCCTCGGGCCGTCCGTGTACGCACCGGGGGCGATCCTGTCGACGTCGGGTGGCCACGGCGACGTCCACGACCTTCCGGTGGAGTGGGTCCACGAGCTCTCGCGGACCGAGGGGTTGACGCACCTTGCCGACGGCGTGGACGAGTGCATCCGCGCCGTCCGCCTGCAGCTGCGCCGCAACGCCCGGGTCATCAAGGTCTGTGCATCCGGCGGCGTGATGAGCGAGATCGACGATCCGATCCACCAGCAGTTCCGCGCCGACGAACTGGCCGCGATCGTGGAGACCGCCGGCATGGCCGACCGGGTCGTGATGGCGCACTGCCACGGGCGACCGGGCATCGTGGCCGCGCTCGAGGCCGGGGTCAGGACCATCGAGCACGGCACGTACCTCGACGAGGAGACGTGCGCCATGATGCGCGAGGCGGACGCACTGCTCGTGCCGACCCGGTACATCGTCGAACGGCTGGTGGCCGTCGGTCGGGACTCCGGGATGACGGCCGCCAACCTGCGCAAGCTCGAGGCCGTCTCGGACCGGCACCTCGAAGCCGTCGGGATGGCCCATGAGCACGGGGTCCGCATCGCGCTCGGCACCGACATCTTCATGACGGGGTCCGACCGTCCCGTCGCCTGGGGGCAGAACGGTGCCGAGCTCGCGCTGATGGTGCAGGCCGGGCTGTCACCCCTGGAGGCGATCGAGGCCGCGACCGCCAACGCGCCGGACACCCTTGGTCCGCAGGCGCCGCGTTCCGGTCAGCTGGCGGCCGGCCACGACGCCGACGTCATCACGGTCGACGGCAGCCCGCTCGACGACATCGCCCTGCTGGGTGACCCGGCTCGCGTCACCGGCGTCTGGAAGGCCGGCACGCGGGTGAAGCCACTCGCCGACCCGAGCCCCTGAGCGACCGCCGTCTGCGCAGGACGCGTCGGCCCGGGTCGCCCCTGGCGGCGCCTCACTGGTCGCCGGGGATCTCCTCCCACCAGGTGCACCAGTGGTCGTGGCCCACGCCGACCTGCAGCTTGGGGTGCCAGCAGTAGCTGACCGAGTCGTCCGGGTTGAGGTAGTACAGGCA
>CAZDIF010000147.1:0-6265 GCA_964505365.1 uncultured Actinomycetota bacterium | reverse complement strand
CGCACATGATCTGGGTGAGGATGAGCCCGGCGGCACCGACGATCGTGCCGGCCATGATCAGCAGGTTGTTGGACAGCGCGAACCCGGTGGCCGCGGCCGCCAGCCCGGACAGCGAGTTCAGCAGGCTGATGACCACCGGCATGTCCGCCCCGCCGATCGGCACCACCAGCACGATCCCGGCCAGGAGCGCGGCGACCAGCAGGGCGACGACGAGGACCGCACCGACGGCCGGGTCGTCGATCGCGAACGTCCCGATCGCGCCCAGGACCAGCCCGCCCACGGCGAGGAGTCCCATGACGGGGCCCCGCAGCGGGATCGTCGGCGAACCGCCGATGGTGCCCCGCAGCTTCAGCTCGGCCAGCACGCTGCCCGAGAACGTGATGGCGCCGACCAGCACCGACAGCACCAGGGTCGTCGCCGAGGCACCACCCAGGACGGCGGCGGTGGTCCGGCCGGCGTCGGCCTCGACGATCTGGCCCCAGAACAGGGCGAGGGCCACCAGCGCCGAGGCCGCCCCGCCGAACCCGTTGAACCGGGCCACGATCTGGGGCATCTGCGTCGCCTGGGCCCGGACGACCACGAGGACGCCGATCGCCGCGCCGACGGCCAGCCCGAGGACGATCCACCGGTAGTCGACCCGGCCGACCTCGATCAGCGTGATGACGACGGCCAGCAGCATCCCGGCGGCCATCAGCGCGTTGCCGCTGCGGGCGGTGCGCACCCGCGACAGGCGCTTCAGCCCGACCACGAACAGCGCGATCGAGCCGAGCGCGAGGACGGCCGTGACCTGGGTGACCTCGTAGCCCATCATCGGCGACGCCCGAAGGTCGACAGCATCCGGTCGGTGACGAGGAAGCCACCCACCACGTTGATCGTGGCCAGCACGAGCCCGACCAGTCCCAGCAGCACGCTGACCCGCGGGTCGGCCACGACGACCAGCGTCAGCGCACCCGCGATCGTCACGCCCGACATCGCGTTGGCGCCGGACATCAGCGGCGTGTGCAGCGTCGGGGGCACCTTGCGGATCAGCTCGAAGCCGAGGAACCCGGCGAGGACGAACACGTAGAAGCTGACGAGCATGGGACCCATCAGGACTCACCTCCCAGCAGGTCGGCGGTGGGCTGGTGCGTGACCTCGCCGCCCGAGGTCAGCAGGGCGCCGGCCACCACCTCGTCGTCGAGGTCGATCGTGACCGCACCGTCGTCGTCGACGAGCAGCCCGCAGAACGCGGTGATGTTTCGGGCGTACAGGGCGCTGGACTCCGCCGGCATCTCCGACGGGAGGTCGTGGCCCGGCAGGATCCGGATCCCGGCGTGCTCCACGGTGCCGTCGACCTCCGTCAGGGCACAGTTGCCGCCGTCCGCGGCCGCGAGGTCGACCACGACGCCCCCGGGCGGCATCGCCTCCACCATCTCGGCGGTGACGAGGCGGGGGGCCGGTCGGCCCGGGATCTGGGCGGTGGTGATGACGGCGTGGGACTGCGCGAGGTGCTCGGTCAGGACCCGGCGCTGGCGCGCCAGGAAGTCCTCGCCGGCCTCCTGCGCGTACCCGCCCTCGCCGGTGAGGTCCTCCGCGTCGGGGACCTCGATGAACGTGCCGCCGAGCGAGGCCACCTCCTCGCGTGCGGCCTCGCGGATGTCGGAGACGTGCACCACCGCTCCCAGCCGCCGGGCGGTGGCCACGGCCTGCAGCCCCGCCACCCCGGCGCCGAGCACGACGATCCTCGCCGGCCGGATCGTGCCGGCTGCCGTCATGAACAGGGGGAAGTGCTTGTCGAGGTGGTAGGCGGCGACCACCACCGAGCGGTAGCCGGCGATGCTCGCCTGGCTCGACAGCGCGTCCATCGACTGGGCACGGCTGATGCGCGGCACGAGCTCCATCGCGAGCGTCGTCACTCGCCGCTCGGCCAGCGCGCGCACGGTGTCGGGGTTGCGGTGGGGCGCGACGAACGACAGCAGCGTCACGCCCTCGGGCAGGGCCGCGACCTCGTCGGGGGTCGGCGGCGCGACGCGGGCGACGAGCGCGGCCTCGTCCGGCGGGGCGGCCCCGTCGTGGACGCGGGCCCCGGCCTCCTCGTAGGCCGCGTCGGTGAAACGGGCGTGGGCGCCGGCGCCCGACTCGACGACCACGTCGAAGCCCTGGTCGGCCAGTCGCCGCACCGAGTCCGGGGTGGCGGCGACACGGCGCTCACCGTCACGGCGTTCCGCGGGCACGTACAGGACGGCCACCGCACTCCTTGCTCGTCGGCGAGAAGACTGCCGCGCACCCTACGCCGGCTCGCCGCCGGAACGCTCAGCGGCGCTCCCACGCCCCGCGCTCGGCGACGTCGTCCATCTCGTAGAACACGCGCTCGGTCACCCGCCGGACGTGGCGGGTGTGGCGCAGGTAGGCGTCCTCGAACTCCTGCCGCCCGGACGGCCCGAAGCCGAGGCTGTGCGCCAACCGCGTCAGCAGGTCCGCGTTGGTCGGCAGCACGTCGACGTTGCGCTGGCGCAGCAGGTACAGGCGGTTGCGCACCCGCGACAGGAACTGCCAGCCGTCCCGCAGCCAGGCGGCGTCGCGGTGCTCGAGCACGGATTCGTCCTGGGCGGCGTCGAGCGCAGCCATCGTGGTGGGCGTGCGCAGCGCCAGGTGCGACGCGCCGAAGCGCTGCTGCACGAGCTGCACCGTCCACTCGACGTCGGACAGCCCGCCCGGACCCAGCTTCAGGTGCCGCGCGGGGTCGTCGCGCGTGCGGATCCGCTCCTTCTCGATCCGGGCCTTCATGCGCCGCATGCGCGAGGCGTCCTGGGCGGTGAAGTCCTCGGGGAACGCCAGGGGCCGGACGGCCTCGACGAACCGTGCGCCGAGGTCCGGGTCGCCGGCGACGGGTCGCACCCGGGTCAGGGCCTGGCGCTCCCAGGCCTCGCCCCAGCGGTCGTGATAGGCGAGGTAGGACTCGAGCGACCGCGACAGCGGGCCCGACCGGCCCTCGGGGCGCAGGTCGGCGTCCATCTCGAAGGCGGTGCCCTCGGCCGTCACCCGACCGAGCGTCTGCATGAGGCGCTCGGCCGCGCGGTTGGCCAGGGCGTGCGCCTCCGAGCGGTCGATCCCGGCCACGGCCTCGTGCACGAAGACCACGTCGAGGTCCGAGACGTAGTGGAGCTCGGCGCCGCCGAGCTTGCCCATCCCGATCACCACCATGCGCACCGGCAGGTCCTCCGGACGCAGGTCGCCGCGCTCGCGGGCGAGGTCGGTCAGCACCGAGCGCAGCCCGGCCTGCAGGACGGCCTCGGCGATCGCCGTCAGCTCGCGGGCGGTGGTGGACACGGGCACGTCGGCAAGCAGGTCGCGCACGACCGTCCGCAGCAGCAGGTGCCGCTTGAACCGGCGCAGGGCGGGGAACGGGTCCTGCCAGCGCAGCCGGGCCAGGGCCTGCTCGGCGACGTCCCCGGGGTCGGCCGCTGCCTCCCCGCCGTCGTCGAACCACTCGAGCCCCTGCGGCTGGTCCAGCAGCAGCTCGGCAGCCACCTCGCTGGTCCCCAGCGCCCGGGCCAGCCCCGTCACCGTCGGCGGGTGGTCGCGCAGTCGGCCGAGCAGGGAGGTGTTGCCGGCCAGCGCCTCGACGAGGTCCCGGAACCGGCGCAGGCCCATGTCCGGGTCGGGCGTGCCCGTCAGCTCCTGCAGGTAGGCGGGCAGGACCGCCTGCACGGTGCGGGCGGAGCGGGTGACCCCGGCCGCCAGGGCCCGCAGGTCGCGCAGGGCGCTGCGCGCGTCCCCGAACCCGATCGCGAAGAGGCGCTCCATGGCGGCCTCGTCGCTGAGGCCGCGCGTGCGGGCCAGCTCGGCGTCGTCCACCGACACGGCGGCGTGGGACTCGAGCAGCGGTCGGTAGAACAGCTTGGCGTGCAGGGTCCGGACCGTGCCCTGCACCCGGCGGAGGTCGGCGAGGAACGGCTCGCGCGCCGCGACGTCGCCCTCGGCCCGGTAGCCGAGCGAGCGGGCCAGCCGCTCCTGCCGGTCGGGGTCGTCGGGGATCGTGTGGGTGCGGCGCTCGTGGGCCAGCTGCAGCCGGTGCTCGACCGACCGCAGCATGCGGTAGGCCTCCGCGAACTGCTCGGCGTCCTCCTCGGCGACGTAGCCACCGTCGGCGAGCGCGCGCAGCGCGGGCAGGGTGCCGGTCGCCCGCAGGTTCGGGTCCGCGCGGCCGTGGACCAGCTGCAGCAGCTGCACGGCGAACTCGATGTCGCGCAGCCCGCCGGGGCCGAGCTTGACCTGGCGCTCGCCGTGCCGCACAACCTCGGGCTTGCTCTCGACGCGGCCCTTCATGCGGCGGATCTCGGTGACGACGCCGGGGTCGAGGTCGCGCGGGTAGACGAAGGCATCGGCCTCGGCGAGCAGCCGTGCACCCAGCTCGCGGTCACCGGCGACGGGGCGGGCCTTCAGCAGCGCCTGGAACTCCCAGGTCTCGGCCCACCGTTGCCAGTACGTCACGAACGACTCGACGGTCCGGGACAGTGGGCCGCGACGGCCCTCGGGTCGCAGGGTCGGGTCGACCTCGTACGCCCGGCCCATCGTCGTCGACGCGTTGAGCAGGGCCAGCAGGTCCTCGAACACGCCGCGGGCCTCGTCCGCGGCCGCCTGCTCGTCCTCGCCGGTCGGCTCGTGGACGAACACGACGTCGACGTCCGACACGTAGTTGAGCTCGTGCCCGCCGAGCTTGCCCATCCCGATGACCGCGAGCCGTGCTGCGGGGGCGCCGTCCGCGGCGCGTCCGTGCAGCACGCGCAGCGTCCCCTCGAGCACACCCTCCGCCAGCGCGGCGAGGTCGGCCCCGACCTCCTCCAGGCTCGCGTACCCGGTGAGGTCCCGGGCGGCGATGTGGGCGGTCGTGCGGCGGCGGATCGCGGCGATCGCGGCGGCGCGCTCGTCCGGGTTGCCGTCGACGCCCGCCAGGGAGCCCTCGACGAGGTCGGCGACGATCCCCGCGTCCACCGGCCCCAGGTCGCGGACCGCGTCCGCGGCCTCGCCGAACCGCGCCAGCAGGTCCCCCAGCGGGCGCGACGCCCCGCCGACGACCGCGAGCCGGCGCAACCAGTCGGGATCGGCCCGGACCTGCGCGAACACCGCCGGGTGCTCACGCGCGAGCCCGGCCAGCGTCAGCATCGCGTCGCCGGGGTCGGCCGCCTCCGAGCAGGCGGCCAGGACGTCGGCGATCGCCGCGGCGTCCTCGGTGCCCGCGGCGACGAGCCCGGCCCGCTCGAGCTCGGGCCACGCACGTTCGGGGTCCAGGCCGGCGCGCACGAGGGCTGCCCGCGGACGCGCGGGCCGGCCACCGCGCGGACGGTCCAGCGCGCCCGCGTCGTCGCTCACAATGTCGGCAGGTAGCGATCGAGTTCGAAGCGTGTCACGTACGCGTTGTACTGCGACCACTCGCGCCGCTTGTTGGCGAGGAAGAAGCCGAACAGCCGCTCGCCGAGGACCTCGGCCATGAACTCCGACCGCTCCATGATGCCGACCGCCTCGCCGAGGTCCTGCGGCAGCCGTTCGATCCCGGCAGCCGATCGCTCGGCCATCGTCATCTCGTAGATGTTGTCCTCGGACTGCTCGGGGATCTCGTAGCCCTCCTCGATGCCCTTCAGCCCGGCGGCCAGCAGGACGGAGAAGGCGAGGTAGGGGTTGCAGGCCGGGTCGGGGGCACGGAACTCGATGCGGCTGGAGGTCTCCTTGCGCGGCTTGTACATCGGCACGCGGATCAGCGCGGACCGGTTGGACTGGCCCCAGGAGACGTACACCGGTGCCTCGAAGCCGGGCACGAGCCGCTTGAAGGAGTTGACCCACTGGTTGGTCACCGCGGTCATCTCGCGGGCGTGGGCCAGGACGCCGGCGGTGAAGGCCTTGGCCGTGGGCGACAGGCCCAGCGGGTCGGACGGGTCGTGGAAGGCGTTGTCGTCGCCGTTGAACAGCGACAGGTGCAGGTGCATCGCGTTGCCCCACTCCGCCTCGATCGGCTTGGGCATGAACGTCGCGTAGATGCCGCGCTGCAGGGCCACCTCCTTGACCACCAGCCGGAACGTCATGATGTTGTCGGCCATCGTCAGCGCGTCGGCGAACCGCAGGTCGATCTCGTGCTGCGACGGGGCGACCTCGTGGTGGCTGAACTCGACCGAGATCCCCATCTTCTCGAGCAGGTCGATGGCCTGGCGCCGGAAGTCGGACTGGACGTCGAGCGGGGTCTGGTCGAAGTACGACCCGTTGTCCAGCGGCTTGGCGTTCTCCGGCGACT
>CAZDIF010000146.1:0-6272 GCA_964505365.1 uncultured Actinomycetota bacterium | reverse complement strand
GGGTCGACGCCGTCGTGGACCACGGAGACGACGGCCCGGGCGATCGGCATCTCCACGTCGGCGCGCTCGGCCAGTCGGACGATCGCGACGGAGGACTTCACGCCCTCGGCGACCATCTGCATCTGGCCGATGATGTCGTCGAGCGACTCGCCGCGGCCGAGCCGCTCCCCGACCGTGCGGTTGCGGGACTTGGGCGAGGTGCAGGTCGCGACGAGGTCACCGACACCGGCCAGGCCGGAGAACGTCAGCGCGTCGCCGCCCAGCGCCACGCCGAGGCGCTGCATCTCGGCCAGGCCGCGCGTGATCACCGCGGCCTTGGTGTTGTCGCCGAAGCCCATGCCCTCGGCGATGCCGGCCGCCAGCGCGATGACGTTCTTGACCGCACCGCCGATCTCGACGCCCACCTTGTCCGGGTTGGTGTAGACGCGGAAGTACGGGGCCATGACCGCCTGCTGCACGACCTCGGCCGCCTGCTCGTCGGGGCTGGCGGCCACGGTCGCGGCCGGCAGCCGCTGGGCGCACTCCCGGGCGAGGTTCGGGCCGGACACCACGACCACCCGGTCGGGGTCACAGTCCAGCGCGTCGCGGATCACGGCGGACCCGAACCGCAGGGTCTCGACCTCGACGCCCTTGATGAGGCTGACCACCGGGACGTCCTCGGGGACCAGCTCGCCCCAGTCGGCCAGCTGCTGCTCGACGCCGATCGAGGGGACGGCCATCACGACGACGTCGGCCCCGGCCAGGGCCTCGGCGGGGTCGGTGGTGGCCCGCACGGCGTCCGGCAGCTCGGTGTCGGGGAGGTAGGCGCTGTTGCGGTGGTCGGAGGTGATCTCGTCGGCGACCGCGGGGCGGCGGGCCCACAGCGTCGTGTCCTGCCCCGCGTCGTGGCACATGATGGCGAAGGCCGTGCCCCACGACCCGGCACCCATGACGGCGACCCTGCCCACACGGCACCTCGTTGTCGACGACGAGCGGCACCCGCGGACCGTAGTCGCCGAAGGGTGGGGGTAGGGTCCATCGGCGATGTCCACCGACCTGCTCGCCGTCGTGCCGCTGCGCTCCCCCGGGCGCGGCAAGACCCGGCTGGCGCCCGACCTCGACGTGGACGCCCGCGCGGCGCTGGCCGGGGCGATGCTGGCGGACGTGCTGGCCGCACTGGAGGCCGCCGACGTCCGGGCCGTGGTGGCGGCGGGCGGCCCGGCGGCGGCCGCGGCCGCGTCGGCGCTGCGGGCCGAGGTCGTGGTCGACGGGCCGGCCGTGCACTCGCTCGACGACGCGATCGCCCACGTCCGGCAGGTGTGCGCCCCCCGGGACGGGCTGCTGGTGCTGCAGGCCGACCTGCCGATGGTGGGCGCCGAGGACGTCCGGGCCGTGGTCGAGGCGGCAACGCCCGTGGTGGTGGCCCCGACGGTCGACGGCGGCACCGCCGCGTTCCTGCGCCGTCCGCCCGACGTGGTCGGGACGGCCTTCGGGCCGGGCAGCGGCCTCGCCCACCATCGGCTGGCCCGGGAGGCCGGGGTCCCGGTCAGCGTCGTCGACCGACCCGGCCTGGCGCACGACGTGGACGTGCTGGCGGACCTGCAGGCGCTGGACCCCGCACGCGTCGGACCGGCGACCGCGGCCGTGCTCGACACGCTGGACCTGGGCCGGTCCGGGTGCGCATGACGGCGTGACGGTGCGGGGCGGCGCCGGGACGGTGGCTACCCTCCCCGCCCACCGCCGTTCCCGCCCCAGGAGCACCGATCCGTGCAGGGCACCGTCAAGAGCTTCGATCCCGACTCGCGCCGCAGCGTGGTGCTGGACGACTCGCTGAAGGAACACGAGGTCGACGCCGAGGCCTTCGCCGCGTCCGGGCTGCTCGAGCTCCGCGTCGGCCAGCGCGTCCGGTTCGAGCTGGTCGAGGACGGTGACGACGAGCGCGTCAGCAACCTCAACATCGTCAGCCTGTAGGCCACGCCGGGCCGCCGCGGGACCCGGGGCCGGTCAGGCGGCCGGCACGTCGTTGAGGATCAGCGCGGTGCGCGTGAGCACGCCCTTGGCATGGGTCATGCCGTTCTCGTCCGACCATTCGCGGGTCTCCTCCAGCACCTCGCGCAGCCGGTTCGTCGCGTCGGGCGCGTCGCCGCCGAACTCGGCCAGCGCGGCGCTGGCGATCTTGTCGGGGTCGAGCTCGACGAGCTCCTTCGTGAGGTCCTTCGGGTCCTCGGTGTCGCGCCACGCCATGGCACAGGCGGCGTTGAACGCAGCCGAGTCGAAGTCGCCGTCGGAGGCGATGATCGCCAGGTGCATCAGGGCCTTGGCCGACAGGCGGTCCTCGTCGGCGACCGCCGACACCAGCGGTGCGTACTCGCCCAGGTGCTCGTCGGAGAACAGCGGGGCGTGCAGGTGGAGGAACTTCGCACGGACCCCCACGTTCTGGTGCACCTCGAGGTCCTCGGGCAGCTCGCCCTCGGACTGCCAGTCGGCCAGCGGCCGGGCCGCGTCCCAGTAGGCCTCGAGGTCGCCCTCCCGGGCCGACGCCGGTGCCGCCAGCGTCTTGGCCGGGTCCACCGAGTACGACACCAGGCCGGGGCCGAGCTCGTCGACGTGGGTGCGCGCGTGGTCGAGCGACAGCCAGCCACTGACTCGCTTGCCGTTGGCGAAGGTGCCGGGTGCGACGGCGTCGATCCCCTCGACGGGCCCGAACAGCCCGGACAGGTCCGCGCGGGTGCGCAGCCCCTCCTCCTCGATCATGGGCAGGCGCAGGGGTGCGGTGAGGTGGTACAGGGTCACGCGGGGCACGAACGGCACCTTCGACGGGGGCGGCCCGCGAGGATAGCCCTGCCCCGACGCGGCCCCGTCCGGTCGGACGTGGGGTCAGCGACGGTCGGCGCGGTCGACGTCGGCCTCCAGCCGCCCGAGCTGGGCCGTGGCACGCTCGAGGTCGCCGGACGCCCCCGCCGAGATGGCCGCCAGCCGCGACTGCCAGCGACGGCGCTGCTCGTCGGACACGCGCGCGTCGTCCACCCGGGCACGCAGGCTTCGCAGGCGGTCGGCCAGGCCCAGGACCGCGCCCGCGTCCCACTGTCCGTGCCCCACGGGCCGCTCGCCCACCGGTCGACCTCCCCTCTCCCGGGCTGTCCCGGAGAAGCCTACTGTCCCGCGGCCTCCGCGAGCAGGAGCGCTGCCTCGGCCCGCCCGGCCAGCACGGCGACGACCGGTGGCTCGACGTGGTCGGTGACGACCCGGTCCACGGCCTCGCGCAGCCGCCGGCGTGCCCGGCGCCCGCGCCGACGCGCCCCGAGGCGCACGAGCAGCCGCGCCAGCAGCGCGAGCCCGATCCCGCCCAGGATCCCGCCGAGCAGCAGCATGGTCGGCAGCGGGAGGCCCCGCCAGCGCGGCACCCACTCGGCCGCGTCGACCAGCAGCGCCACCTCGAACACCTGCAGGGCCACGAGCCAGGCCGCGCCCACGAGCGCCGCGACGACGAGGATCCCGTGCAGCAGGCCGACGACGCGCCACCACCACGGCCGCGTGCGCAGGGCCTCGACGTCGCGGGTCGCCACCCCGGACAGGGCCTCCACGACCTCGTCCTGCTGCGACCGTGCCGCGTCGCGGACCCGGCGTGCCCAGGCGTCGTCGAGGCCGTCGCCGGCCTGCTCGCCGACGTCGCGCAGGGTGGCGCGGACCGTGTCCGTGGCGGCGCGGCTGCGGCCCACGGCCGGCAATGACGCCGTGGGCGAGCGACGCCACCGGGTCACCCAGCGCAGCGGCGGCCAGCCGGTCGCCAGCCGGGCGTCGCGGCGGTGCTCGGCCACCACGACCTCCACGACCCGGTCCACCCCGATGGCGTCGGCCAGGCCGTCGACGGCCCGCCGCCGGGCGTCCCGTGGCAGCGCGTCGGCGCCACGGTTCGGCCCGCCGGGGTCCAGCGCCCGCGCGGCGGCCGTGACGTCCGCCTCGACCCGGTCGAGCATGGCGTGGCGGCCCCGGATGACCTCGGCGAGCCGGTCGCCCATCGCCGGCAGGCCCTCGTCGGTCACGGACGACACCGCATGCGGTCGGGCGCCCGCCAGCCCGTCGTCGACCAGCCGCCGCCGCAGGTCCTCGAGGCAGGCCGCCTGCTGCTCGTCGGTGAGGCGGTCGGCCTGCGACAGCACGACCTCGAGGACCTCCGCGTGGTCGGCGAGGCGCTGCAGCTCGCCGATGTGCAGTGCCTCGTCGGCGTACTTCTGGGGGTCGGTGACGAACACCAGCCGGTCGACGCGGTCGATCAGCCGGTGCGCCTCGAGGTGGTGGTCGGTGGCGACCGAGTCGACGTCGGGCAGGTCGAGCAGCACGAGGCCGTCCAGCTCGTCGTCGGCGGGCACGACGTCGCGCTCGGGCACGCCGAGCCAGTCGAGCAGCGGCGCGGCGTCGCGCCCGTCGCCGAACACGACGGCACGGGCGCGGGACGTCGTCGGGCGGGTGACGCCGACGGGAGCGACCTCCCGGCCAGCCAGGGCGTTGACCAGCGACGACTTGCCGCTGCCGGTCTGCCCGGCGAGCGCGACCACGGTGTACCGGCTGCCGTGCCGCATCCGCCCCCGGGCACGAAGCACGACCGCGTCGGCGGGGGCGAGCTCCTCGGCCGGCAGGTGCGGGCGGAGGAGGTCGACGGCGCCGGCCAGCGCGTCGACGCGGCGCGTGAGCGTCTCCGGCCCGACCACGGTCACGCGTCGCCCCTCGAGCGCTCCCGCCGGACCTCGGCGACGGCGTCCCGCAGGGCGGCGGCATCGTCGGCGGTGGCGTGGTCGTCCAGCCGCGCGGTGAAGCGAGCGCGCTCGACCGCGAACAGGGCCTCGACCCGGTCGACGAGGTCACGCCGGGCGTCGCGGGCCAGGTCGCGGACTGCCTGCTCGCCGAAGATGGCCGAGAGCAGCGCCTGGCTGACCGCGGCCGTCCCGCCGGCCACGACTGCCTCGCCGCCGGTCAGCCCCCCGGTCTGGGCGAACACGACGACCATGAGGGCGACGCCGACGCTGTTGACGCCCAGCGACAGCCCGCGCGCCAGCGCCATCCTCCCGCCGGCCCGGTCGCGGACGAGCTGGAGCACGGTGGCCTGCCACGCCTCGACGTGGCGCTCGGCAGCGCCCGGCATCGGCGTCGACGCCCGGTCGAGCCGGTCCGCCGCGTCGGCCAGCACGTCCGGGCCACCCGGCATGGCCCGCCACGCCTCGACCACCTGCAGGCACGCCTCGTCGGCCGTGTGCCGGAGGAGGTCGACGAGGTGCTGCTCGATCGCACCGCGGGCCTCCTCCTCGACCGGCGGCTCCCGCCGGACCGCGGCGCGCAGGCGGTCGCGGGCGCGACCGACGGTGCGCTGGAGCCGGTCCATCCAGTCGGCGGTGCCGACGTGCTCGCGGAACCGCTCCAGCACCTGGTCCCGCAGCAGCGTGCCGGACCCGAGGGCCTCCTCCGCCCGCTCGACCGCGTCGTCGAACCGACGGTCGAGCTCGCGGCGGAGGTGGTCGACGGCGCGGACCTGGTCGTCGACGGCGTCGGCCACCCGGTCGACCCGCGGCACCAGCGAGTCCAGGGCGCCGTCCAGCGACTGGCGGACGACCTCGTGGCGCGCGGCCGCGTCCGCGGACAGGCCGGTCAGCCACGCCTCGAGCAGGTTGCGGCCCGCCTCGCCGATGCGGCCGTCGCGCAGGGGCGCCTCGTCGATGGCGAACACGGGCGTGCCCTGCAGGCCGCGGTCGGCGAGCATCTGTTCCAGGTGTGCAGTGACGGCGTCACCGGCGTCGGGCGGGACCCGGTTGACCACGACCGCCAGCGCCACGGACCGCTCCCGTGCGTCGGTGAGGTGGTCCCACGGGACCGCGTCGGCGTATCGCGCGGCGGTCGTCACGAACAGCCAGAGGTCGGCCGCGCCGAGCAGCTTGGCGGCCAGGTCGTGGTGGGCGAGCTCCACCGAATCGATGTCGGGCGAGTCCAGCAGGGCGATGCCGGCCGGCACCCCGGGGTCGACGACCAGCCGCAGGCCGCCCGCCTCGCCCTCGCCGCGCACGCGGGGCAGGTCGGGCAGCACCGGTGTCGGTCCCGACCCGTCGAACACGGGCTCGTCGTCGGGGTGGCACACCAGCACCGGGTCCCGGGTCGTGGGCCGCAGCACGCCCGGCTCGGTCACCGTCCGCCCGACCAGCGAGTTGACGATGGTCGACTTGCCCGACCCGGTCGAGCCGCCGACGACCGCCAGCAGCGGCGCGTCGATGCGGGCGAGGCGTGGCAGCAGGTAGTCGTCGACCTGC
>CAZDIF010000145.1:0-6371 GCA_964505365.1 uncultured Actinomycetota bacterium | reverse complement strand
CGAGGATGGTCGTGGTGCCCTCGAGACTGGCGCTGGTCTCCGTCACGGCGAAGTTCACCGCGAAGGAACCGGCGACGGTGGTCTCGTTGTTGTCTCCCGCTCCCGACGTCGACTCGGCCCGGTGTTCCGAGGTCGACGGGCCGGTTGCGATCACCTTGAGTCTGTTGGCGGAGATGGTCGCGTTCCCGACGGCCGCTTCGGTGGTGCTGCGCCCGATGTTCACCGCGATGCCAACACCCACGGAACCACTGCCGTCGGCGGCGCCCACCGAGGACGCGTCTGCCTCTGCGGACGATGTGTAGGTGCCCGCGGCCCGGACGGTCGTGTCACCGGTGGTGGTCACCGTCACCGGTTCGCCCTGGTGTCCCAGACCAATGAATGCCTCTGTCCGGGACGCTCCGAGCTGCGACACCAGGACCGTGAAGGCCAGGGCAGCGGCCTCGCCGACCTGTTCGCCGTTCTGGTTGGTGGACTGTCCGTTGGTCCGGCCCGACGTGGTTGTGGCGTTGTTGTTGCTGTTCTGGCTCGCGCCTTCCTGGCTGGCCTTGGCGATGCTCCTGATCTCGGTGGTGGTGGTGGCCTCGACCGTCAGGCTCGCAGCCGTGACCGAGGTGGCCCCGTGCTCCTCATCTCCTCCCACGTGGCTGTCCGCACCCCGGATCGCTGCACGCGTCACCGGTACGGCCACGGCGATCGCCATCCCGGCACCGCTCTCGGCCTGTTCTGCGTCGCCAGTGGCGCTGGCCTGGATGGTGTTCTCGGCGGTGACAGCCGCTGAGCCGGTGGCGGTGAGGCTGCTGCCAACCTCGATGTCCGTGGTCGCGACCCCGACCGCGAGCACGCCACTGAGTGACACGTCACTGCTGCTGCTGCCGGTGGACTCGGCCTCGTGGACGGCGCGGGCCTCGATCGTCGACGCGGTGGTGACGTCCAGCGTGCCGCTCGCGTTGATCGTGGCGCCCTCGACGGCCACCTGCGCGATGGACACGGCGGCCACGAGGCGGGCACCCTCGGGCGGCGTGCCGGTGGCCTCGTCGAACGCGGCGCCCGTGTCGGTGAACGTGGTGGTGTCGCCCCCATCGATGGTGTAGAAGCCCCCGTACGAGCCGCCCTCGGGACGGCGGTAGACGCGGTACCCGGTCGCGCCCGGCACCTCGTCCCAGGTCAGCTCGACGGTGTCGTCGCTGCCGGAGACCTCGACGGTGATCTCCTCCGACCCGACGGACTCCTCGTCGGCACCGACGAGTGCGGTCACGCGGTACTGGTACGTGTCGGCCGCCAGGCTGCCAGAGCCATCCTGGGCCTCGCCGGACAGGCCGGTCGGCCCGTGCGGGACGGCGGACGCGGTCGCGGTCAGCGACACCTCGCCGCCGGAGACGGACGCGCCCTCCTCGACCTGGATGCGGGCAAGGGCACTGGACAGGATGAACTGGTCGAGGAAGTCGAAGTCCTCGACGAGGCCGTCGAGGTCGAGGAAGTCCTCCCCGAACACGTCGGTGAGGGCGACGAGCTCGGGGACGCCGAGGTGCACCGCGAGCTGGGCGAGCAACACCGCGATGGGCGTCTCGGCATGGGCATCGGTCGCCGTGAAGGTGATGTCCCCGTCGTCGCCGTCGGGATCGGTCGTGTCGACCGTCGCCCCGGCGTCGACCATGATGACCTCGACGAACACCTCGAAATCGACACCCGGCATCGTTACGTCGTCGGCGATGTCGAGGGCGTCGAAGCCCCCGAGGCCGCTGATGGTCAGCCTGTCATCGGGGACGTCGAACGTGCCGTCGAACAGCTGCGTGAGGCTGCCGACGCTGAAGCTGCCGCTGAAGAGGCTGTCGAGGTCCTCGACCAGGGCGCCGAGGTTGAAGTAGCGGAAGCGCAACTGCGATCCGTCGCGCTCGAGGAGGAGGTAGTCGTTACCGTCCGTGCCCTCGAGCGTGAGGTGTCCCGTCCCGCCGCGAACGTGGTCGATCTCGGTGTAGGCGAACGTGTCACCGTCCAGCGTGATCTCGCCGGATCCCGGCCCCGTCACGCGGTAGGTCGCGTTGTCGCGGTGCCCCGTCACGGCCAGGGTGTCGTCCCCGTCGCCGCCGTGGACGGAGAACGGCCCGGGGGCGCCCTCGATGTCGGCGATCGTGACCACGTCGTCGCCGTCACCGCCGTGCACCTCGAGGACCAGTGGCCCGTCGAGGAGCAGGCGGTGGACGTCGCTGGTGCCATCGGCGAGGCCGACGAGTTGGGCCCAGGCGCCAGCGGAGTCGAACGACAGCGTGTGGTCCCACGCATCACCGGACGGCGGCGTGACGCGTGCTGGGCCGTCGTCGTACGGGATCCGCAGGAAGCCGTGGGCGGCGCCCTCGGTGCCGGGTGCGGACGGCCCTTCGCGGAGGGTCGCGATGGTCAGCGCGAGCGAATCCGCGGTCTCGATGTCACCGTCCCAGGAACCGGAGACTGCCTCGGTCACGACCGCGTGCCCGGTCGTGTCCGAGCTGGTGGTGTCCGCTACCAGCGCCCCCACCGTGGTCGGACCCGTCGTGGTTCCGGCCGCCGTGGCGACGTTGGTGACGTGCGCGACGTTGATCGCAAGTGTCGCACCAGTCACGCCCTCGGGCGGGGGACCGCGGGCCTGGACGGGCGAGCCGTCCGCCACGGACCGCACGTCCGAGGCGGCTGTTGCCGTCAGGGTGATCCCGTCCGGGGCCGTGATGGTCGCCACGTCGGACAGGGACGCCTTCGACGTCGCCGTGAGGAGGTTCACCGATGCCGCCGAGACGACCGCGAGGAGGGTGCCGTCCCCGGACCGGGGAGCGGGGATGTCCGCCCCCTCGGGGAGGCCACCGAGCGCAAGGGCGTGCCCGAGGTGGTCGGCCATCGCCGTGCTCACGTCGGGGTCGCCGTCGTCACGCTCGTTGCCAGATGCGCTCGCGAGGGCCTTGGTGACGATGGTGGCGCCGTCGCCCACGGCGCTGACCAGCACCGTCCGGGCGTCGACATCGCGGGCGATCCGGGCGATGGTCGCATGCTCACCCAGGGTGAGTGCCAGCACCGTGCCCTCGAACGCGTCGGCGCCGACGGCGTCGCCCTCGGCGGTCGCGGTGACCGTGATGTTCTGTGTGGCGTCGAGGACGAGGTCACCGGTGAGGACGAGCGTCGGGCCCGAACCGAGCAGCGCGGTGGTGGTGGCGTTGGAGATCGTGGTCGCGGCCGCCGGCGTGGTCGCCGTGCCGCCTGCCGCACCGCCGGTCGCCTGCGTCGTGTGGCTCCCCGTGCTCGCGGCCGTGATCGTGACGTCGTTCCCGCCCGTGACGGTCGCGTCGTCCTCGATGCCGGCCGTGGTGTCCTGGGTGACGATCGCGACGGCCACGGAGGCGCCGATCCCGACGTTCTCGGTGGTGTCGTCGTCGGTGTCGTCGTCCGGGGTGTCGTCCGCGGCGATCGCCTCCGTCGTGGTGTCGAGGTTGCCGTCGGCGGTGAACGCCAGCGTGTCGGACCCGTCGAGCTCGAGCGTCGACCCCTCGGTGAGCACGCCCTCCGTGGACTCTGTCGTGACCCCGATGGCGAGCGCCCCGGCGACGCCGACGTCGGTGGCGTCTCCCTGGCCGGACACGGCCGTCGCGGTGCTGGTGTCGGTCCCCGGGTTGGATGCCTCGACGTCGACTTCGGGTCCGCTCAGCTGGAGGCTGCCGTCCAGGTAGGCGCGGGTGATCGCGTCGAGCAGGCTGACCGCCACGGCGACGCCGACCCCGGGCGCGCCAGAGCCGACGGTGCTGCCATCTGCCTCGCTGGACACCGACCGCGTCGCCCGGGCCCGGATCCGCTGGTGGCCGGGTGACGTGACGCCGAGCGTCCCGCCGTCCGACGACAGGAACGCCTCGGTCAGGCTGGTCAGCCGGGCGAACGCGACCGCGCCGGCGACGCCGACGGTGCCGTCGGCCGTCTGCGCGTTGCCGTCGGTGGCGTCGTCCGGCGTCGTGTCGTTGGCCTCGGCGCCGTCCGGTGCGGCCGTACCGCTGCCGTTGACGTCCGAGTCGGAGGTCGCGTCGACGTCCATGCTCGCCGCCGTGATCGTCACGTCACCCTGGACGTAGGCGCGGGTCGTCTCCGTGACGTCGGCCCGTCCGATGCCGGCACCCGCGGCGGCGGCACTGCCGTCGCCGAGGCTGTCGAGGTCAGTCGTGGACGAGGCGAGGATCGACAGCAGGCCCTGGCTGTCGACGGTGCTGGCCCCGAGGAGCCGCGCGATCGACGACACCGTCACCGCGGCCCTGCCGACGGCCGCGTCCGTGGTGGTGTCCCCGGCCCCGCTCTCGCCCTCGGCGGGCGCCGAGGCGGTCACGGTGGTCTGGCTGGACACGGTGGTGTCGCCGGTGCTGGTCAGCGTCGAATCGAGGACCTCGACCAGCGACGAGGCGTCGACCTCGAGCGTGACCAGCCGCGCCGGGGTGATGCTGGTGGTCGTCGAGGACGTCGACGTGAGCGACAGCGTGCCGGCCGAGAGGCTGGCCCCGTCGACGACCACGGAGGACGCCGGGCTGGCGGTCGTGGTCGACGTGCCGGGGTCCGAGGTGTCGGTCTCGCCGTCGTCCGTGGCGCCGGCCGTGAGGTCGACGTCACCCGTGGTGGACAGGTTCGTGCCCCCGAGCACGGAGATGGTCTCCGCCAGGATCGTCAGGGGGATGTCGACGAGGTCGATCGTGCCGCTCACGCTGATCGTGTCCGTGCCGTCGGCCGCGTCGATCGTCAGCGACGAGGTCGGACGCTCGAAGTGCTGGGCCTCGATCGTCGGTCCGTCGACGGTGAACCATCCCGCATCGGTGGCGTGCGGGGTGAACGTCAGGTCGTCGTCGTCACCGGTGCCGGAGATCGTCAGGTCGCTGGACCCGGTGATGTCGACCGGTTCCAGGCCGGCGTAGGTCAGCACGACGTCGCCGACGGTCACCGTGCCGGCGTCCGGCGCGGTGCCGACGGCATCCACGGCACGCCCCGCGGCATCCACCTGCAGGGTGTCGAATCCTCCGGGTCCTCCGTCGATCACCCCGTCGATCCGCCCGGTGGCGTCCACCACGAACGTGTCCTCGTTGTCGGGCGCCCCGACGAGGTGCTCGATCCCCTCGAACGTCACGCCGGCCACGGTCCCTGCCCCGTCACCGGTGATCGACCAGACGCCGTCCACGGCCGGGCCGGTGAGCGTGTCGGACCCCGCACCGCCACGCAGGGTCACGCTCGGCCCGTCGACGACCCCCGTGAGCTGGACGTGGTCGTCTCCTGCGCCGCCCTGCAGGACCACCGGCAGGCCGGTCGGTGCCGCGTCCGCCAGGCCGGCTCCGTCGACGAGCGCCACGGTGCCGTCGTCGCCCACCTCGAGGACGTGGTCGAACGCCTGCCCGTCGGCCACCGACGCCGTCGCCACCTCCCCGTCGGACGACCAGTGCGACACCGCGACCGAGACCGTGATCGTCTGCGGGCCGGCCGGGTCGTCGCTGCCGAGCGTGATGGTGGCTTCGTGGGCACCGACCTGGCCGGCGTGCACCGTGACCGCGAGGTCGACCGACGCACCGGGAGCGAGGCTCGCCGGGAGCTCACCGATGGCCAGCACGCCACTGGGGTCGTCGACCGCCGGGGCCTCCAGGGCCAGCTCGCCGGAGCCCGCGTTGGTCAGTGACACGGTCACGGTGGTGGTCGAGCCCGGCAGCACGGAGCCGAGGTCGAGGCCGTCGGTCGAGACGGCCAGCTCGCCCGCGTCCACCTGGTCGGTGTCGGACGTCGACGTGTCCTCGGTGGTCTCCGTGGTGGACTCGGACGTGCCGTCGGTGCTGTCGTCCGTCGTACTGGAGTCGTCCGTCGTCGTGCTGTCGTCCGTCGTGCTCGTGTCCTCCGTCGTGCTGGTGTCCTCCTCCGCCGCGGGGACGGCGTGGGACTCGCCGGGGTCGAGGTAGGCCTCCATGAGGCCGGTGTCGGTGTGGTCGTACCCGAGGTGGTGACCGATCTCGTGGCGCAGGACCGTCAGCAGGTCCATGCCGCCGTCGCCCCAGCCGTGCCCGGCCGCGACGGGGTCCACCAGGATGACCGAGCCGGAGCTGTGCCCCAGCTGCTCACCGTCCAGGTCGACGATGTCGCCCGTCAGCCCGGACAGGTCGGCGTCCGGGTGCTCGGCCTGCCACTCCTCGACAGCGGTCGCCAGCGCCGCGTCCAGCTCCTCCTGGGTCAGGCTCGTGTCGACCGGTTCGTCGGGCACGCTGGTGGCCGACGTCATGGCGTGGTCGGCAGCCGGCGGGACGACCTGCTGCCAGAACCCGCGGGTCTGGCGGAAGACGATGGTCAGCTCGGTCGCCGTGGGCGTGCGCAGGACCTCGTCCTCGATGACGGCGGCGCCGGCC
>CAZDIF010000144.1:0-6389 GCA_964505365.1 uncultured Actinomycetota bacterium | reverse complement strand
GCTGATGCCGAAGCGCTCGTCGTAGGTCTGGCACTCGACCTCGTGGAAGGCGATCTGCAGCTCGTCCGGGGTCAGGTCGCTCGCCGTCGTCACGTCGCCTCCGGGGGCTCGGCCAGTGTCCGCCGGGTGGGACGCTATGTGGTCGGCACCCACGGCGTTGGTACGGTTCGCGCCCACGTCTCCTCCCGTTGCCGAACCCCTGAGGGCACCCTGCATGCGTCGTGTCCGCTGGCTCGTCGCCGTCGTGGTCGTCGCGCTCGCGGCGACCACCAGCGTGGCGATGGCGCAGGGGCAGGACGAGCTCGAGGCGGTCAAGGATCGCCTGTCCGAGATCCAGGACGAGATCGAGGAGGCCGAGGCCCAGGCCGCGGTCGCCAAGCGGGAGCTGTCGGCGGCCGACCAGCGGCTCGCGGAGGTCGAGCAGATCGTCAACGACCTCGCCCGCCGGCTCGCCCAGCAGGAGGAGCGGGTCGATCGGGAGCGACAGCGGCTGGAGGAGCTCGAGGCCGAGGCCGCCGCGGTGCAGGCCGCGTTCGACGAGCGGGCCGTGGAGCTGTTCAAGAGCAACTTCGGCAGCGACCTGGACGCCGTGCTCTCGGCCGGCGACATCCAGGAGGCCATCGACCGCCAGACGATGATCCAGCACCTCAACGAGTCCGACCGGGCCACGATCGAGCAGGTCCGCGCGTCGCAGGCCGCGGTCGAGACCCAGCAGCAGATCCTGCAGGCCGAGGTGGACCGCCTCGCGCAGGTCAAGGCCGAGCAGGAGGAGGTGCTCGCGCAGGTCCGCGAGATCCGGCAGTCGAAGGCCCTCGCGGCGGCCAACGCCAGGGCCGAGGTGGTCGAGCTCGCCAACGAGGAGGAGGACCTCGAGGACGAGCAGGCCGAGATCGAGCGCCTCATCAAGGAGCGGGCCGCCCCACCACCGTCCATCGGTCCGGCGCCGAGCTCGACGTCGTCCGGCGGGTACGGCTGGCCCAACTGCGGGCGCGTGACCTCCGAGTACGGGTACCGGTGGGGGCGCCAGCACAAGGGCATCGACATCGACGACAACCTCACCCGGGCGATCGTGGCGTCCCGTGACGGCACCGTGATCTTCGCGGGATGGTCCGGCGGCTACGGCCAGATGACCCTGATCGACCACCACAACGGCGTCGTCACCGCCTATGCCCACCAGTCGAGCATCCGCGTCAGCCAGGGCCAGCCGGTCAGCCGAGGCCAGTACATCGGCGACATCGGCAGCACCGGCAACTCGACCGGCCCGCACCTGCACTTCGAGGTCCGGGTGAACGGCGCCGCGCAGAATCCGCGCGGCTACCTGCCGAGCTCCTGCTGATGCCGGCCCTGGGCGCCCTCAGCTGGCCGATCATCTCCCGCATCCCGCTGGGTGGCGACCTCGCCGTCTCGCCCCACGGGATCGGCATCGCCCTCGGCTTCCTGCTCGGCGCCTGGATGATGATCGAGCGGTCCCGGAAGCGCGGCCTCGCCCACCACTACGTCCCGGACATCTCCGAGGCCGTGCAGCAACTGCTGGGCCGGATCGCCGTCGGGGCGATCCTGGGCGCGCGGCTGTTCTTCGTCCTGACCCACCTCGACCAGTACGCGACGGACCCGCTGTCCGTCCTCGCGATCTGGGAGGGTGGCCTGACCTTCCTCGGCGGGGTGGCCGGCGCGATCATCGTGGCGCTGCCGTGGGCGATGAAGCAGGGCTGGAAGCCGCTGATGCTGCTGGACTCCGCGGCGCCCGGCCTGGCCGCCGGCCTGGTCGTGGGCCGCCTCGGCGACCTCATGATCGGCGACCACATCGGGGCGCCGACGAACTTCTTCCTCGGCTTCCGGTGCACGGGTGACTACAACCCGCCGACGGGCGCCAACGCGTTCGGGTACACGCCGCCGGCCTCGTACGACGCCGCCGTGCAGCGCCTGGGCGGCGACCTGCCGACGATCGGCTGCTTCGACACGGTCGTGCACCAGACGGCCCTGTACGACTTCGGGGCGGCGCTGTTCGTGCTGCTGCTCCTGCTGTGGCTCGAGCGGCGGCCGCGCTTCGACGGCTTCTTCGCCGCGACGTGGGTCTACGGCTACGGCGCCGTGCGCTTCGTCGGCGACTTCGCGAGGCAGGACCGGCGGTTCCTCGAGCTCACCGGGTCGCAGTGGGCCCTGCTGGGCGCGGCGCTGGCGGTCACCGTGTGGCTGGTCCGCGCCCGGCCCTGGGAGCGGATCCCGTGGTCCTGGGACCGCGAGTTCGACCACCCGTGGCTGCACGCGCCCGCCGAGCAGGAAGCCGAGGGCGCCACCGGCGAATCGGACGAGGCAGAGTGAGACTGGTCGTCGTACAGTCGTTGCATGGCCGTACCGGACCACGATGAGCGGTGGGACGAGCTCGCGCTCGGGCACGTCCTGGGTGGGCTGCCGCACGAAGACGCGTCGGCGTTCCGCAGCCACCTCGTCGGGTGCCAGCTGTGCCGGAGGCGGGTGGCCGAGCTGCGGTCGCTGGACTCCGAGATGGCGGCGGCCGAGCGCGAGGAGCGGGCCGCCCAGCGGATGCGGCTGCAGCTGGAGTCGCGCGAGTCGGAGACGCCTCGGGACCTCGATCCCATCCGGCCCGAGCGCCCGCGCTGGGTGAGCGGCGCCATGGTGGCGGTGGTCGCACTGCTGGTCTTCGGGGTGTCGCTGTGGAACGCGCACCTGCGGACCCAGAACGCCGAGCTGTCCCGGGTCGCCGAGCTGCAGTCGGAGACCCTCGGCGCGCTCGGCGCGGGAACCGTCGTGCCCGCGAACACCTCCCAGGGCGTCAGCGGGGTCGTCGCCGTGGACGGCGACCGGATCGCCTACTCGCTGTCCGGCGTCCCGACGCCGTCGACGGGGGAGCGGCTGGTGGTGTGGCTGGACCTGCCGGACGGCCCGGACGCGGTGGCGGTCCACACGGGCTCCCAGATCCAGGACGGCCGCATGGCCTCGACCGTGTCACGCCCGGACGTCGAACGGCTCCTCATCACGCTCGAGCCCGCTGCTGTCCCCGACGCCCCGACCGCCCCCTACCTCCTCGAGGCCCGCCTGACCGGCGACGCCTGAAAGACGGGCAGAGGGCGACGTCCGCATCGACATGTCGCCCTCCGTGGTGGGCGCGGCTGGGATCGAACCAGCGGCCTCCGCCGTGTGAAAGCGGCGCTCGTACCACTGAGCTACGCGCCCGGAGGGGTGGGAAGGTAGCGGACCGATCGCTGGACGAGCCAACGTCGTGGGGTCAGAGGGGGCGGGACAGGGCCTGGCGGAGGGCGAGGCCGGCTGCGGCCGCGCCGAGCGCGATCGTGGCCGTGCCGACGACGGTGCGCGTCTCGAGCTCCCGCCGACCGAGCAGGGCCGCCGTGGCGTCGGCCGTGTCGGCCGCCACGCCGGCCTCGATCCACGGGCGGACGTCGCCGCCGTTGTCGAGCGTGACCAGCTGGCCGACCCCGATGGCCATGTCCCGGGCGCCGAGCCCCCGCGCCAGCAGCGCCGTCCCCGCGGACGCGTCACTGCCGAGCCACAGCCGGGCCGCGGTCCGCGGTGCGGCGAACAGCGCCGCGCCGATGCCGACACGTCCACAGGCCAGCAGGCGGGTGAGCAGGCGGGCGTCCACGTCGGCCTCCTGTCGGTGGGTCCACGGCCGGTGCGGCACCATACGCGGACCGGCGTCGGATCGGATCCGTCCCTGCCTCGCCCCCTGCTCCTCCTCGTGGTCGCCGCGGTCCTGGCGGCCGGGTGCGGTGTGTCCGTCGACGTGGCCACCTCGACCCCGACCGCGACGGTCGCGGCCACGGCCCCGACGACGGCGCCGACGGAGGACGCCACCCCGGCGGTCCGGGACGGTGCCGGGATCCGGCAGGTCCTCGAGGAGGTCGCGGTGGCGTTCCGCCGTGGCGACCCCGATCGCCTGCGGCCGCACCTGCACGAGCCGGGGACGGAGTTCGGGCAGCGCTGGCTCGACCGCGCACGGCGCATGGGTGCGTTGCCGCTGGCGTCCTACGACCTGCGGCTGGACGACCTCCTCCCGGACCTGGCCACCGAGCGGGTCCGCAGCCGGTTCGACCAGCCGGTGCAGGTCGTCTACGTCGTCGAGGAGCTCGCGCTGGAGGGGTTCGACGACCGCCCGGCCGCCGAGGACCTCTTCCTCACGCTGGTCGACCACGGCGACGTCTGGAAGGTGGCCGGCGACCGCGACGCGGAGGAGCTCGGGTTCGTGAGCGTGGACCACCTCTGGGACCACGGCGAGGTGGAGGTGACCCGCGACGGTCCCGTGCTCGCCGTCCACCACCCCGACGGGCCGCCGATCGGGACCCTGCTGGCCGACACCCGCACGGCCCTGGAGGACGTCGCCGCACGGTGGCCGACCGCCTGGCCCGAGCGGGCCGTCGTGATCGTCCCGCGCGACGAGGAGGAGCTCGGCGAGCTGCTGCACGTGACCTTCGACCTCTCCAACTTCGTCGCGTTCGCCGTGTCGACCGCCGTGGGCGAACGGGGCGAGTTCGCGCTGACCGGCCCGCGGATCGTGGTCAACCCGGTCCGGTTCCTGGACCGGTCCGTCGCGTCACGGCAGCAGGTGCTCGCCCACGAGCTGGTGCACGTGGCCTCGCGCCCGAGTGCGGGCCCGCGCATGCCGTCGTGGCTGGAGGAGGGGATCGCCCAGGTGCTCGGCGACCAGGGCTCGACCACCGGCACCGGGCGGCTGGTGGCGTCCGGGTCGGATGTCGCCCTGCCAACCGACGCCCAGTTCGTGACTGGTGGGCAGGACCGGGTGTTCCTCAGCTACCAGCTGGCCTGGTCGTTCCTCGACCACCTCGTCGACACCCACGGCGAGGACGCGGTCGGGCGCTTCTACGTCGAGGTGGGCCGCGGCGGCGTCGGGCAGCCGGGCACGACGACCCACCTCGTCGACCGTGCCGCCCGCGAGGTGTTCGGCAGCCCGCTCGCGGAGCTCGTCGCCGACTGGCGCGCCACGAGGTGACGGTGGACAGGCGGCCGAGCGCTGTGGCACGCTGTTGTCATGCACCTCTTCGACGCGTCGCTGTTCACCCGCCGGTCGGGCGGGACGCGAACGCATGGCGTCGGGCGGCCGTAGCGCATCCTCGCTGCCCGACGAGACGTCCGAGGCGCGTCGTGCCACTGACCGTTCCCTAGGCTCGGGCGCGCGCGACACCGCGGCCCACCCGTGGCCGACCAACACGAAGAGACGTGCATCATGTCCGACCAGATCACCGTTCACCACGGCGACCAGCAGGTGGCGCTCGACGCCGGCGCCACCGCCCTGCAGGCCCTGAAGGCCCTCGAGGCCATCCGGGGCCAGGTCGTCGCCGCCACCGTCGCCGTCGGCGACGACGAGCCCCGCGAGTGGGACCTCGACCGTCCGGTGCCCGACGGCGCGCGCATCGAGCCCGTCTACGCCGACACCGAGCAGGGCCGGGCGATCCTGCGCCACTCCGTCGCGCACCTCATGGCCCAGGCCGTCACCGACCTGTTCCCGGGCGCCAAGTGGGCCATCGGGCCGCCGGTCGAGAACGGCTTCTACTACGACTTCGACGTGGAGCGCCCGTTCACCGCCGAGGACCTCGAGCGCATCGAGGCCCGCATGCACGAACTGATGAAGGAGCGCCAGTCGTTCGTGCGGGAGGAGCTGTCGCGGGACGAAGCGCTGGCGCTGTTCGAGGACCAGCCCTACAAGCGCGAGATCGTCGAGCGGGTGGCCGCTGGAGACGCCGAGCAGGACGCCGCCCCCGACGACGGGAGCGAGCCGACCTTCACCGTCTACCGCAACATCCGCCCCGACGGCGACGAGGCCTGGGTCGACCTGTGCCGGGGACCCCACATCCCCTCGTCCGAGCGCGTGCCCGCGTTCCGGCTGCTGCGCACCGCCGGTGCCTACTGGCGCGGACGCGAGGACCAGCCGATGCTGCAGCGCATCTACGGCACCGCGTGGGAGTCGAAGAAGGCGCTGCAGGCCCACCTCACCCAGTTGGAGGAGGCCGCGAAGCGTGACCATCGCCGGCTCGGGCGCGAGCTCGAGCTGACCCACTTCCCCGAGGAGCTCGGCCCCGGGCTGTCGATCTTCCTCCCCAAGGGCGCGATCGTCCGCAAACAGATGGAGGACTGGATCCGCGACGAGGTGATCGCCCGCGGCTACGAGGCGGTCTACACCCCGCACATCGCCAAGGAGGACCTCTGGCAGATCTCGGGGCACCTGCAGAACTACGCCGAGCTGATGTACCCGGGCATGGATGTCGACATCGACGAGGAGGGGCACGGCGGCTCGACCTACCGGCTGAAGCCGATGAACTGTCCCTTCCACATCATGGCGTACCAGTCGCGGATCCGCTCGTACCGCGAGCTGCCGCTGCGTATCTCCGAGCTCG
>CAZDIF010000143.1:0-6391 GCA_964505365.1 uncultured Actinomycetota bacterium | reverse complement strand
CGTTCGTGTCGGACCAGATGACTGCGCACGTGGTGCTGTGTGACATGGTCGGTCTCAGTTCAGGGGGGAGGGGCGCCGGTGTGCCAGGGTTCCGTGGCGGTTCCGAGTTCGTGGAGGAGGTCCCGCAGCGCCTGGATGCCACCCGTCGGCAGGTGCGTGGAGACTTCGGACTCCATGTCGGCGAGGATGTTCAGGGCGTCCTCGATCTGTTGCCAGCCCCGGGCGGTGAGCTGGATCAACTGTGCTCGGCCGTCGGTGGGGTCCGGCTCCCGCTCGACGTAGCCGGTCTGTTCCAGGTAGCGGACGAGATAGCCCATCGAGGGCTTGGTCATCTGGGCCTTGGCGGCGAGCTCGGTGATGCGGGAGCCGGCCGGGTCGATGTGCTGGAAGACCACGAGGTGGGAGAATCGCAGGTCGTCGTAGCCGGCAAGGTGGAGCCGGCGCAGGAGCTCGGCGGTGAAGGCGAGGAACGGGTCGCGCAGCAGGTTGGGCAGGGGCGGGTCGGGGCGATCGGTGTCCCGATGGCCGGCGATCGATGTGCTCTCCGCCGCACGGTTCCCTTGACGCATTAGGAAGGTCCTCTTACTATTTAGGAAGACAGTCTTACAGTCCCGATCTTACTGGAGGGATCAGGATGTCAGGTGAGCTGGTCTCGATCGAGGCACGACCCGGTCCTGTGGACCTGGATCCGCAACGGTCTGCGGTGATCGTCGTCGACATGCAGAACGACTTCGGAGCCGCGGGAGGGATGTTCGACCACGCGGGCTTCGACATCTCTGGTATCCGCGGTGCGATCGCGCCGACGGCACGCGTGCTCGCGGCGGCACGTCGGTCCGGGATCCCCGTCGTCTATCTGACGATGGGCTACCGCTCAGACCTCTCCGATGCGGGGCCCGACGGGTCACCGAACCGAGAGATCCATCGGCTGCTCGGTGTCGGCGAAGCCGTCGAGGGTGCGGACGGCACGCCGTCCCGCGTCCTCGTGCGCGACACCTGGAACACCGAGATCGTCCCCGAGCTCGAGCCGTCGCCAGACGACACCGTGATCCGCAAGCCCCGGTTCAGTGGCTTCTTCGAGACGGAACTGGACGACCATCTGCGTTCGATCGGCGCGGAGCAGCTGATCTTCACCGGCTGCACCACCAGTGTCTGCGTCGAGTCGACGCTGCGGGACGCCATGTTCCGCGACTACCGATCCGTGCTGCTCGAGGACTGCACCGCTGAACCGATCGGCAATGGCGAGCGCCGCACCAACCACGACGCCACGCTGCTGCTGGCCGAGACCCTCTTCGGATGGGTGACGACCTCCGAGGCCCTGATCCAGGGCCTGGACCGCCACCTCGAAGGGATACAGGTGGGTGCATGAGGTGCCAGTTCGACACCCGCCCAGGGTGAACGGGAACAGCGACCCCACCGCCTGAGTCGAGGGCTGCTGCCCGGAGGCCGAGCAGGGCCAGGTTCGGCATCGGCCAATGGGTCAACACGATGAACGGTGGCTTCGTGCAGCCGCTCGCAGTCGCATGGCTGGGCGTCGTGGTCCTACGTGATCTCCAGCAGTTGCGCGATGCGGACGACACGCCCGACCCAGCGCGCTGCGACGGAGGCCCCTGAGACGGGCTGAAGGCGCAGAAGAACGTCATCAGCCGTGTCAGCTGTCAGCACATCGCGTGGGGTCAACGTCAGCGGGGTGATGTCGGACAACGGGCCCCGGCTACATGTCCAAGGCGTTCGCGGCCGCGTGCCGCCAGCTGGGCATGAGCCCGTCCACTCCTGGGACACGGGCATCCCGACTGCACTAGCGTCGGGAGGGAAGGTTGGGAAACGACGTGCTCGACATCCACATCCTTGGGCTCGACGACTTCCATCGGCGCAAGCTCGAGCGATTGGACGATGGGCGGACATACCGATTCCACGGCGTGTTGGATCCCCATGCCATCCTGGAGGGCGTCGACTTCCCGATCGAGCAGATGCTTCGGGATGCGGAGACCGAGATCCGTGCCGTCGGGGCGGGTGTCGATGCGATCCTGGGCTACGTGGACTTCCCCGTCAGCACGATGGTCCCGCTGCTCGCCCGAACCTTCGGCTTGCCGGCCATCTCGCTCGAGAGCCTGCTGAAGTGCGAACACAAGTACTGGAGCCGGTTGGTCCAGCGCGACGTCGCCCCCGACCACGTCCCCGCCTTCGAGGTGTTCGACCCGTTCGACGACGCCAGCGTCGCTGCCGTCGACCTGTCGTACCCGTTCTGGGTCAAGCCCGTGCGGTCTGCGGGGTCGTTCCTCGGCTTTCGCATCGAGAGCCGCCGACAGCTCGAACTCGCCGTCGACGAGATCCGCACGAACATCGGGATCTTCAGTGACCCGTTCCAACAGGTCCTCGACCGTGCCGACCTCCCGTCCGAGCTGCAGGACGTGCCTGCCGCCGCGTGCCTGGCCGAATCGCTCATCGGCGGGCACCAGTGCACCCTCGAGGGCGCGGTCCAGGACGGACGCGTCGCGTTCCACGGCATGATCGACTCGCTCCGTATGCCGGGCCAGTCCTCGTTTCAGCGCTACCAGTACCCATCGCGGCTGCCCGAGTCCGTGCAGGAGCAGATGCGTGACGTCGCGACCCGCGTGCTGACTCACGCCGGCTTCGACCACTCGTGTTTCAACATCGAGTTCTTCTGGGACGACAACGCCGACAGGGTCTGGCTGCTGGAGATCAACGTCCGGATCGCCCAGCACCACAGCGACCTGTTCGAGAAGGTCGACGGCGTGTCCAACCACAAGGTCGCGCTCGACGTGGCCCTCGGGCGTCCGGTGGAGTTCCCTCACGGTGCGGGCCCCTTCGAGCACGCGGCCTGCTGCTGGCTGCGGACCCACGACGACGGTGTCGTCACCAGGGTCCCGACGGACGCCGAGATCGCCACGCTGGCCGAGGATGTACCCGGGCTGCAGGTCGACCTGCACGTGGAGCCCGGCACGCGCCTGTCCGAGCTGACCCACCAGGACAGCTACTCCTACGTGCTCGGGCTGTTCTACGTCGGAGCCCAGAGCCCCGAGGCGCTGGACGAGCTCGACGCATACTGCCGTGACCGGCTGCACTTCGACATCCAGTTCTGACCGGAGGAGACTCGACCCATGCGTGACCGCACGACCTTGATCGACTCCGATCGGATCGAGAACCGGCTCGTCGACATCACCCGGATCCCGTCCGTCTCCGGTGACGAGGAGGCCGCGATCCGGCGGCTGGCCGACTGGCTCAACGCCAGCGGCGCCGAGGTCGACTACTGGTACGACGGCATGGCCAAACTCGTCGCCGACCCGGCCTACGCGGGCCACGAGGTCGAGCGGGCATGGGTGCCCGTCGTCGCCGGCCTGGTCCGCGGGTCACGCCCCGGGCCGTCGATCCTGCTGACCGGGCACGTCGACGTGGTGCCTCCCGGCGACTACGAACAGTGGCGGCACGACCCCTACATCGGCCTGGTGGAGGACGGATCCGTCTACGGGCGAGGCGCGGCGGACATGAAGGGTGGGCTGGTCGCGGCGCTGGAGGCGTTCGAGACCTTCGCCGGTGGACCGCGGGACTTCTCCGGACGTGTGATCTTCGTGGCCGTTCCCGCCGAGGAGGACAGCGGGCTCGGCACGCTCGCCGCGATCCGGCGCGGATGGACCGCCGATGCGGTCATCATCCCGGAACCCACGGACCGAGGCGGCACGCCCGAGCTGGTGGTGGCCCATGCCGGGGCGATGTCCTGTTCGGTCGAGGTGACCGGCCGGGCGGCCCACGCCTCCCGGAGGCTCGAAGGTGAGAGCGCCCTCGACCATTATCTGACCGTGCACGCCGCGGTCCGCGAGGCCGAACGCGACCTCAACGACGCCGAGCAGCATCCGCTGCTGAAGGAGCTGGTCCTCCCGTACGCCACCAACGTCGGTGTGGTGGGGGGCGGGTCGTGGTCGTCGACCGTCATGGATCGCCTGATGGTGGAGCTGCGCGTCGGGGTCGGGATCGACGAGACCACCGACGAGGCCAAGGCGCGCTTCGAGGCCGCAGTGCATGACCGGATCGCCGACGACCCGTGGTTGAGCCAGCACCCACCGGTGATCCGCTGGCAGGCCGCCGGGTTCGGGTCCGCCCAGGTCCCGACCGACCATCCGCTGGTCGAGTGCGTCTCCGACGCCGCCGAAGTCGTCAACGGCGAGCCCCCGGCACTGACCGCCGCGCCGTACGGCTGCGACATGGCCGGGTGGGTGCGGATCGCGGGCGCGCCGACCGTCCTCTACGGGCCGGGCGACATCGAAGAGGCCCACGCCGCAAACGAACGCGTATCCCTTGACACCACCGAACGGGTCGCACGCGTGCTCGTCCGGGCCACGAGCGCACTGCTCGAGCGGGACCCGGCGTCCCTCGCCCTCTGATCTGACCGGAAGGGCGTCTCCCATGCACGAGGTGACCGAGTTCCCTCGACCGGTCCGCTGCATCGAGCACACGTGGATCCCCATGCGCGACGGCATCCGGCTGGCCGCCCGGATCTTCGTGCCCGAGGACGCCGAGACGGACCCGGTGCCGGCGGTCCTCGAGTACATCCCGTATCGCAAGCGCGACGAAACCCGCGTGCGCGACGACGTGTCCGCCTCGTACGTGGCAGGGCACGGCTACGCCTACGTGCGGGTGGACCTGCGCGGCAGCGGCGACTCGGAGGGGCTCCTGCTCGACGAGTACCTCGAGCAGGAGATCCAGGACGGGCTGGAGGTGCTGACCTGGATCGGCGAGCAGCCGTGGTGCGACGGGGGTGTCGGCATCATCGGCCTCTCCTGGGGTGGCTTCAACGGGCTGCAGATCGCGGCCCGCCGACCTCCGGAGCTGCGAGCGGTCATCAGCCTGTCGTCGACCGACGACCGCTACAGCGACGATGTGCACTACATGGGCGGGTGCCTGCTGACCGACAACCTTTCGTGGGCGGCAGTGATGTTTGCGTCCAACTCCCTGCCCCCGGACCCGCATGTGGTCGGCGAGGGATGGCGGGACGCCTGGATGGAGCGTCTCGAGGCGAATGTGCCCTGGGCGATCACCTGGCTGCAGCATCAGCACCGCGACGAGTACTGGCAGCGCGAGTCCGTGTGCGAGGACTACGACGCCATCCAGGTGCCGGTCATGGCGGTGAGCGGCTGGGCCGACGGGTACACCAACACGGTGTTCCGCCTGCTGGAGCACCTCGACGTCCCCCGGCAGGGACTGATCGGACCGTGGAGCCACTTCTATCCGCACCTGGGAGTACCCGGACCGGCCATCGGGTTCCTCCAGGAACAGGTGCGCTGGTGGGACCACTGGATGAAGGGCCTCGACCGCGGAGTCGAGGACGAGCCGATGCTGCGGGCCTGGATGCAGGACAGCGTGCCCCCGATCTCGCACTACGACGAGCGCCCGGGCCGCTGGGTTGGTGAGCCCGAATGGCCCTCGCCCGCGATCACCTGGATGACCCGCCGGTTGGCCCCGGGACGCCTCGTCGACGACTCCCACGAGATCCTCGACGACGTGCTGACCATTCAGTCGCCGCTGACCGTGGGGCTGTTCGCCGGCAAGTGGTGCTCCTACGCCGCGACCCCGGATCTTCCCCACGACCAACGCCAGGAGGACGGTGGCGCCCTGACCTTCGACAGCGCCCCGCTCGACCAGGACCTCGAGATCCTCGGCTCTCCCGTGTTGGATCTCGAGTTCACGTGCAACCGCCCGGTCGGGATGGTGGCGGTCCGGCTCTCTGACATCGCATCTGACGGCAAGGCGACGCGGGTCACCTACGGGTTGCTGAACCTCACGCACCGGGACGGGCATGCCGACCCCGAACCGCTCGAGCCCGGGCGGCGGTATCGGACCCAGATCCGGCTCAACCACGTTGCCCAGCAGTTCCCGGCCGGCCACCGACTGCGGGTGGCGATCTCGACGGCATACTGGCCACTCGCGTGGCCGCCACCCGAGCCGGTCCGTCTGGACGTGCGCATGGGCGCCAGCACCTTCGCGTTGCCCGTGCGACCCCCCCGTGAGGAACTCGACACCTCGATCGCGTTCCCGCGGCCCGAGGGTGCGCCCGAGCCCCGCACCACCCTGGTCGAACCGCCGGAACACGCGTGGCGGGTGATCCGCGACCTCGTCACCGACGAGTCGACGCTCGAGGTGGTCAAGGACGAGGGTGCGTTACGGATCGAGGACATCGACACGACGATGATCGATCGGGTGTGGGAGTGGTGCACCTCGAGGGGTGACGAGTGGACCTCGGCGCACAGCAAGGTGCACAGCATCCGGGGGTTCCGGTGGGGTGACCGGTCGATCGAGACCCACACACGCACGTCGGTGACATGCACGGAGACCGAGTTCCACGTGCGCGCGGAACTCGAGGCGTTCGAAGGCGACACAC
>CAZDIF010000142.1:0-6419 GCA_964505365.1 uncultured Actinomycetota bacterium | reverse complement strand
GGGAGTCGACCGTGCGGTCGAGCAGCCCGAGCCGGTCCATCCACCAGTACACGTCCCGGCCGCGGTAGCGCCGCGGCAGGCTGCGATGTCCCCCGGCGGCCAGCACGACCTCCCGGCCGGAACGAGCCAGCTCGTCGCCGATCTGCTGACCCGACGGGCCCGCACCGACCACCAGCACGCGTCCCTCGGGCAGCTGGGTGGGGCGGCGGTACCGGCTGCTGTGTACCTGCACGACATGGCCGGGGAGGTCTCGGGCGAGGGGCGGCACGGCCGGCCGGTCCATGTGCCCGGTGGCGACCACGACGTTGGCGGCCGTCCAGGTGCCCCGGTCGGTGACCACCAGCCAGTCGCCGCCACCGGCGCGGGTCACCCGCGACACGGTGACGGCGGTGTGCACCGGCGGGTCGAAGCTGGCCGCGTAGGCGTCGAAGAACTCGACGACCTGGTCGCGGTCCATGAAACCGTCGGGGTCCGGCCCAGTGTACGCGTGGCCCGGCAGCCGGGTGAGCCAGTTGGGCGTCAGCAGCCGGAAGCCATCCGGGCGCTCGCTGCGCCACCGCTCGGCGATCCGACCACGTTCGAGGACCACGTGGTCGTGGCCGGCGTCAGTCAACTGGCGGCTGACGGCCAGCCCGGCCTGCCCGGCGCCGATGATCAGGGTCTCGGTGCGCATCGCGTCCCGCCTCACGTCTGGTGTCGTGCCACCAATGTGCGGGACACCGCGTGCGTGGCCATCGGCGACACCTACCCATGTGCGCGTGGGCAGGTACCCACGTGGGCCGGCCGATGTGGGCACCTCCTACCGATGGCGCCAGCGGGGCGGCGGGAGAAGGTGGCGGCGACACCTCGACCAGGGCAGCCACGCATGAGCACGACCATCCTCGATCGGCCCCCGGCGGTCGCCGCCCACCGGACGGCCGTCCGCCGGGCCGTACGCGACATCGTCCCGATCGCCGCGGCCGCGGTGCCGTTCGGCACGGTCGTGGGCGTGACCCTCGGCCACGCCGGGCTTGTGGGCCTGCCGGCCCTGAGCGCCACCGCGCTGGTCTACGCCGGCTCCGCCCAGCTGGCGGCGCTGTCGACCCTGATCGCCGGCGGCGCGCCGCTCGGCGCAGTCCTGGCCGGCCTGATCGTCAACGCCCGGCTGGTGCTGTACTCCGCCAGCCACGGGGAGCGGTTCCGCGACGGCCACCCCGCGTGGTTCCGGTGGCTCGCGCCCCTGACCACGGTCGACCAGACCTTTGCCCTGGCCGCGCAGGCGCACGACCTGGCCGGGCGCGCCTTCCGCCGGTACTGGGTCACGATCGGCCTGGTGCTCGGCGCCATCTGGCTCAGCGCCGTGGCCCTGGGCATGCAGCTGGGACAGGTCCTGCCCGAAGCGAGCCCGATGGCGGTGGCGGTGCCGGCCACGATGATGTCGCTGCTGGTTCCCCACCTCGGGGACAGCCGACGGCGACGAGTCGCCGTCACCGCCGCCGTGGTGGGCATCGCCGGGCGTGGCCTCCCGTCGGGCCTGGGCATCGTCGTGGCGATCGTCGTGGCGCTGGCGGTCGCCGGTCCCGACACCCCGAAGGAGACGCCATGACAGCCTTCGCCACCCTGCTCGCGGTCGCCGCCGTCAGCTGGCTCTACCGCGTCAGTTTCACCGCCGTGCTCACCGGCGACCGGCTGCCGGCCGCCGTGCGGGCACGCATGGACGCCGTGTCGCCGGCGGCCTTCGCCGCGCTGCTGGCCATCCACGTCGCCGGGGCGCCGGCGGCCGACGTCCCGACGTTGCTGGTGGCTGTTGCCGCCGCGGCCGTGGCCGCCCGCATCACCCGCAGCCACATCGCCGCCGTCGTTGCCGCTGCCGTGGCGTGGTGGGTCCTCGCCCTGTGGTGAGGGCATGGGTGGTCACGGACCACGACATGGGCAGGACCACCGATTCCCACCGCACCACCCGGAGCCGATGATGGCTCCACTCGACCACACCTCGGAGGCAGACCATGAACGACATCTACGTCCTGATGATGCACGACCTGCTCCGCATCGAGCAGGAGCAGCGCCGGCGCCGCGGACCGCCGCCGACCCGGCGTCAGCGCCGGCGCCGTCGGCGATTGCACGGGCGCACCTGACCGCCCGATGCGGCCACCGCGAACGGCGGAGCCGGTCAGCCGGCTGGGACGATCCCCAGTTCGGCGGCCAGCTCCGCCGCGTGGCGTCGCGACGACACGCCGAGCTTGGTCAGCGTCGCGGACACGTGGTGGTCGACGGTGCGCACCGACAGGACCAGCTCCTCGGCGATCTCGACGTTGGTACGCCCGGCGGCCACGTGGCGCAACACCTCCAGCTGCCGATCGGTCAGCCCGGCCGGGTTCTCGCGCGTCGTCGCCTGGGGGCCGCGCGGGATCCGGCGCACGCCCAGCTCGCGCAGGCGCTGGCGGAGACGGTCGGCCAACGGCGGCACGCCGAGGAGATCGGCGGCCTCGACCGCACCCCGGACCGTGTCGACGTGGTCGCCGTCGACGAGCACGAGCCGGGCCTCGTACGGGTAGCCGCGTGCCAGCCAGGCCGCCGCTGCGCCGTCGGGATCACCCGCCAGGGCTCGGGCATAGGGCTCGGGGAGATCATCGGGGACCTCGGCCAGGAGCCCGAACCGGTGCAACCACAGGGCGAGGTCGCCCCGCATCCACCCCTGGCCGGAGGCCTCCGCCTGGGCGTACACCTCGAGCAGCTCAGGCGGTGGCGAAGCATCGGAGAGGAACGCCGCCTCGGCACGCAGGACGGTCGCCTGCCCCCGGTACTGCAGCTCCCACCGCCGGTCGAGGACCTCGGCCAGCAGCGTCGCTGCCTCGTCGGTGCGCTGCCCCGTGCGGATGAAGACGCGGGCCAGTGCCAGCCCGGCCACGACCTGGTTGACATCCGCGAGTGGGCCGCCGTCCCACACGGCCGTACCCGCCTCGAGCGCGTCGCCCCACTCCGCCCGCACGGCGTGCAGGCGCGCGTGCACGCCGCCCAGGTATCGGCCGACGGCCCGGGTGTCGTGCCGGTCCACCGCCCCCCGGCCGTGGTCCAGGTAGCGCAGCGCGAGATCGGGACGGGCGACGTCCAGCAGGGCTTCCGTGGCGTTGCCGTGCCCCAGCGCCACGAGGTTGTGTGCACCGACCTCCTCGGCGATCGCGATGCTGCGGTCCAGCGCCACCAGCCCCTCGTCGACGTCCCCGCGCGTGACCAGGGCCGTCCCGAGCATGTTGAGGGCGTAGGCCTCCGGGACGCGGTGGCCCCCCGGTTCCGCGATCGCCAGGGCCCGCCTCGCGTCGTCGATGGCCCCGTCGAACTGCCACCGGATCATCAGGAAACCGCTACGTCGGCCGTATGCACTCGCCAGCTCGTAGTCGGACGCGCGGGTGGACTCCAGCAACCGGAGAGCCTCGTCACTCAGGCGCTCCGCGTCCTTGCGCCGGTGGCGCAGCCCGGCCAGGCCCGAGAGGAAGCCCAGCGCGCGGCCCTGCCCGCCGACCTCGCCCGCGGCCTCGTACAGCTGCCGGGCACGCTCCCATGCCCGCTCGGACGCCACGAGGTCGCCCGCGGTCAACAACTCGCTGCCGTAGTCGTCCCAGAGCTTCGCCCGGGCCGACGGGTCGATGTCGCCCTCGTGCTGCACGAGCCGCTCGTAGTGCTCCAGCGCCTGCCGATGGGCGCCGGCGTTCGCGGCAGCGCGGGCCGCCGCCGGCCCCGCCACCAGCAGGGTCTCGACGTCGTCCGCGCCGATGGCATGGTGCACCAGGCGGGCAGGATCGTCACCCCGGTCCCGCAGGACCGCCAGGACATCACGATGGAGCCGGCGACGTCGGGCCATGGGCAGCGCCTCGAACACGGCCTGGCGCGCCAGCTCGTGGCGGAACGCCACGGTGCCGTCCCGGAACTCGAGCAGGCCCCGCAGCTCGGGCTGCATGCCGTGCTCCTCCCACCCGGGCCGGCAGGCATCGAGGACCGCAGTTTCGATCGCCGACGGCACCACGGCCACGAGCTCGACGAGGGCGCGCTCTGGTGGGTGCAGGGTGACCAGCTCCGCCAGGACAGCGTCCTGGACGCTCGGCGGCACGCCGTCGTCGGCATGGTGCAGCATGGCCGTGACGAGGAATGGGTTCCCTCGGGTGTGGCGCCACAGCGACCGCGGGTCGCGCGCGTCCCCGAGGCGGGCCACCGCGGAGGGCGAGAGCGGGGCGAGGTCGAGGCGCACCGCCGACGGGCCGGCGACCTGCCCGAGGACGATCCGCAGCGGATGGGTCGGCTCCAGCCCGCTGCGGTGGGTCAGGACGACCAGGGCGCCGACCCGGTCGAGCCGCCGCAGCACGAACGCCAACAGGTCGAGGGTGGCCTCGTCGGCCCAGTGCACGTCGTCGATCGCCAGCACCACCGGACGCGGCGGACGCTCCAGTTCGTCGAGGACGGCGTCGAACAGCTGCTCGGCGGCCGCACCTGCCCGCAGCAGGTCGGCGAGCTCGTCGCCGACCTGGCCGGCGAGGTCACGGAACGGGCCGAGGGGTCGCGCCGTCGCGAGGTCGTCACAGCCCGCGAGGAGGATTCGCGCCCCGGCGGCCCGAGTGGCCAGGGCGTGGCGGAGCAGGACCGTCTTGCCGATCCCCGGCTCCCCCCGGATCAGCAGGGCGCGACCACGTCCGGCGGCAGCGTCACGGAGAGCCCGGTCGAAGGCCCCAAGAGGCTCGTCACGTTCGAGCAGCTCCATGATCGGACGATGCTACGCCCCGGCGACCGTGTTCGGGGCCTCGATTTCGTGGGCAGATGGGTACCGATCGCCCGCTGATCTGGGCAGGTGCCACCGATGCCGGCAGGAGCGTGCTGCGGGACGGTGGCCCTCGCCACCGCTCGCGAGGACCACCCGCCATGATCGTCCGACTCCGTGACCTGCACCCCGGGGAGCACGAACCTGTCCAGGCCGTCTTCGATGGCCTGTCACCCGGGAGCCGGAACCGGCGGTTCCACGGTCCGGTGGAGCGCCTGTCCCCGGCGATGCTCGACGTGATGTCGGCCGCCGACGCCCACGACCACGTCGTCATCGTGGCCGAGACGGGCGGGTGGCGCCGGCGTCGGACACTCGGGCTGGCGCGGCTGGTGCGCACCGGCCCGGTCACCGCGGAGCTCGCCGTCGAGGTCGTCGACGTCGCCCAGGGCCAGGGCGTCGGTCGTCGACTGGTCGCCGCGAGCAAGGCACGGGCCGCGGCCCTCGGGCTCCGATGGATCGAGGCCGACGTGCTCGACGACAACGCACCGATGCTGCACCTGCTCCGTGACGTCTTCTCGGGCATCGAGGCCAGCCGCGTCGGCGACGTGTGGGAGCTGCGCTGCCCGGTCCCGTCGTCGGACCTCCAGCTCGCCGACGTCCTGCCGCCGCTCCAGGGTGTCGCGTGAGTTCGTGATCGTGCACGCCCGGGCGTCTCGACGCGCCCCGCACCTCGGGCTCAGATCTCGCGGCGCAGGATCTTGCCGACGGCGGACTTGGGCAGCTCCTCGCGGAACTCGACGATGCGGGGAACCTTGTAGGCGGCGAGGTGTGCGCGGCAGTGCGAGACGATGTCGCCCGCGGTCAGGGCACTGCCCGCTCGGAGGACGACCGCGAGCTTGACGGTCTCGCCCCGGTAGTCGTCGGGGACGCCGACGACAGCGGCCTCGACCACGCCGTCGAGGTCGTGGACGACCTCCTCGACCTCGCGCGGGTAGACCTTGTAGCCGGACGCGTTGATCATGTCCTTGAGCCGGTCCACGATCCGCAGGTACCCGTCGTCGTCCATGGTGGCGATGTCGCCGGTGTGCAGCCAGCCGTCGCGGAGCGCCGTGGCGGTCTCGTCGGGCATCCCCCAGTAGCCGCGCATGACCTGCGGACCGCGCACGCACAGTTCGCCGGGCTGCCCGGCGGGAGCCTCCTGGCCGGTCTCGGCGTCGACGATGCGCACCTCGCTGCCAGGGACCGGGATCCCGATCGACCCGGCAACGGACCCGCGCAGGTGGGTGTTGAAGGACACCGGTGCACCCTCGGAGAGCCCGTACCCCTCGTACAGGGTCCGGCCCGTGCGGGCCTCGAAGGCGCGGAGCAGCGCCTCGGGGACGCTGGCCCCGCCGGAGGTGTACAGGGCCACGTCCTCGAACCCGGCCGTGTCGGCCTCCGGGTGGTTCTGCAGGGCGGTGAACAGCGTGGCGACCCCGGCGAGGTAGATCGGCCGCTGCTCGCGGACGAGCCGGACCAGTTCGTCCGGCGTCGGGCGGGGAACCAGCAGCAGGTTCCAGCCGTGGTGCACCCCGGCGAACAGCACCATCGTCAGGCCGAAGATGTGGAAGAACGGCGCCGCGGCGACGGCCCTGCCGTTGGCCGGGAGGACGTCGGGGTCGGGCAGGACGAGGTCGAAGGTCGGCTGCAGCCC
>CAZDIF010000141.1:5295-6437 GCA_964505365.1 uncultured Actinomycetota bacterium | reverse complement strand
GACACGTCGCAGACCAGCAGGTCGCGCGGGGGCGGCGGCACCTGGTCGGGCGCGAGGTCGCGGACGTTCGTGCGCTCGACCACGGTCACCCGCGGGTCGGTGCGCAGCCGCTCGTGCACCTGCCCGTAGCCGACGTCGTAGCCCACGACGTGGGCGGCGCCCCGCTGCAGGAGGCAGTCGGTGAACCCGCCGGTGGACATGCCGGCGTCGAGGGCGTACCGGCCGGTGACGTCGATCGCGAACCGGTCGAGGCCGTGGTCGAGCTTCTCGCCGCCCCGCGACACGAATCGCCGTGGTGGCGCGGCGACCACGAGTGCCTGTCCGGCGTGCACCTGGGTGGCGGGCTTGCCGGCCGGGGCGCCGTCGACGGTGACGAGGCCGGAGGCGATCGCCTCGCGGGCCTCGGCGCGGGACGCCACGAGGCCGCGGCGGACCAGCTCCGCGTCGAGGCGGACGCGTCGGGTGGCGATCGGTCAGGCCTCCTCGAGGGCCTGCAGCTCCTCCACGAGCGCCCGGTTGAGCGCGTCGAACGCAGCCGGCCGCTCGGCGAGCGGGAGGTCGCCGACGGCCTCGGCGCGGGCCAGCAGCGGGTCGGCGGCCTCGTCGGCCGCCCCGTCCGGGGGCACGTCGGGGGTCCCGGCGGGGTCGGGATGTGCGTCGGTCACTGGGGGCCCTCCGTCCGGCGCAGCAGGGTCACCTCGCGCTTGAGGTCGGCGACCTGCTTGCGCAGTGCCAGGACCTCGTCGTTGGTGGCCAGGCCCATCGATCGGACCACCCGGTGCACCTCGCCGGTGACCAGCGTCGTCAGCACGTCGCGGTTGCGGCGCGAGCGGTCCAGCAGGTCCTGGACGGTCTCGCCCACCTGGTCGGCGGCGACCTCGCCCTGGTGGACCAGCTGGCGGACGAGGCGCTCGGCGCTGGCGCGCGTCAGGGCCGTGACGCCGCTGACGGCCTCGAGGGTGCGCTGCAGGGTGGCGTCCTCGGCCACGTGGTGCTCCTTGGACCGGGCGGCGGGCTCGGCCAGCAGCCTACCCACCGCCCTGCCCGCCGATGGCGTACCGCAGCAGCAGCTCGTCGCCGTGCTGGCGCCCCTCCAGCAGCCGCAGCCCCACGGGGTCGGGCAGCGCGTCGCCGACCAGCCG
>CAZDIF010000141.1:0-5195 GCA_964505365.1 uncultured Actinomycetota bacterium | reverse complement strand
GTCAGGTCGAGGCTGCGCGTGACGATCGCCAGCGGTGGGCGGTCGGGCAGGCCGCGGCCCCGCCGTCGCTCCTGCAGCGCCAGGCGCACCTTCACCGGGCCGTAGCCCTCCGCCCGGGCGGTGCCGGCACCGACCATCACGACGTCGGCCGCCGCCCGCAGTGCCCGGAAGGCAGCCAGGTCGCCGTCGCCGCCGAGCGGTCCGGAGACACCCTCGACCGTCAGGGCACCGTCGGCGCTGGCGACCATCCCGAGCGCCACCCAGCGGTCACGATCGGGCGGCGGCAGGGCCGCGTAGACCTCGTCGAGGTCCTCGTCGGCCACGTCGGGGTGCCAACGCCGCATCCGCTGCTCCTGTCATGCCTGCTGGTATCGTCGGGCCGCCGCTGGCGCGAGGAGGGTGTCCTGACCACGATCGAGCGAGTCGAGGGCACGTTGGGCGCCCTCGTGGGGCGGCTGGGGGACCTCGATCCCGGGTACCGGGCCATGCTGCCCGCCCGACGCACGATCGAGGCACACTGCTCCGACCTTGGCGTGATGTACCACGCCGAGTGGCGCGACGGCCAGTTGGGGCCGCTGTGCGAGGGGCCGGCACCACGCGCGCACATCCGCATCGAGCTGACCTCGACGGACCTCGACCAGCTTGCGTCCGGGGCCCTGACCTTCCGCGAGGCGTACGCCTCCCAGCGGGTGCGCGTCAACGCGTCCCTGACCGACCTGCTGCGGCTGCGCGCGGTGCTGTAGTGGCACGTCCGCGCCTGCCGGTGCTCGGCTGGAAGGAACAGGTCGCGCTGCCCGACTGGGGCATCCCGCGCCTGCGCGCCAAGCTCGACACCGGCGCGCGCACCAGCGCCCTGCACGTCGAGGACCTCGAGGAGGTCGGCACGACCGAGGTGGACGGCGAGGAGGTCCCGCTGCTGCGCTTCGTCGTGCTGTCGGGCCGCCGCGACGCCCCGACGCGCCACGTGGTCGAGGCGCCGTCGATGGGACGGCGGGCCGTGCGGGACACCGGCGGTGACATGGAGGAGCGCGACACCGTCCGCACCCGGATCGTGTGCGGCCCCGTCGACGTGGTCGCCGACGTCACGCTGACGCAGCGCCACGACATGAACTTCCGGATGCTGCTGGGCCGGCGGACCCTCGCGGACGAGTGCGTGGTCGACCCGTCCATCGGCTACCTGCACACGCCACAGCCCCCGGCGAAGACCGCACCCCCCGGAGAGGCCCCATGACCGAGGGGCTCACGGTCGCCGACGCGTACGTGCCGCCCGGCGAGCGGCGCGACCTGGCGCCGCTGGTCAGCGAGTCCTACACCGGGGATCGCACGACGCTGCCGATGGCGGTCGTCAACGGCGTGGGCGAGGGCCCGACGGTGTTCGTGACGGCCGCGATCCACGGCGACGAGCTGAACGGCATCGCGATCTGCCAGCAGCTGCTGACCCGGCTGGACCCGTCGACGCTGCGCGGTGCGGTCGTCATCGTGCCGATCGCCAACGTGCTGGGCGCGCAGATCCGGTCCCGCTACCTGCCGGACCGCCGCGACCTCAACCGGGCGTTCCCCGGGACCTCGAAGGGCTCGACGGCCGCACGGATCGCGCGCATCCTCCACGACGACGTGATCCTGCGGTCGGCGGCCGGGATCGACCTGCACACGGCCGCGAACCGGCGCACGAACGTGCCCCAGCTGCGCATCGACACCAACGACGCGAAGGCGGTGGAGCTGGCCGGGGTGTTCGGCGCCCCCTACGTGCTGGACGCGTCGCTGCGTCCCGGGTCGCTGCGCGAGGCCGCCAGCCAGAAGGGCGTGCCGGTGCTGACCTACGAGGCCGGCGAGCCGCTGCGCTTCGACGACGAGGCCATCGCCATCGGCGTCGACGGGGTCCTGCGGGTGCTCGGGGTGATGGACATGATCGACGACGCCCCGCTGCCGGCGGACCCGCCGCTGCTGATGCACGAGTCGACCTGGGTGCGGGCCGACCGGGGCGGCATCCTCGAGCTGCACGTCGGCCCGGGCGACCGCGTCGCCGAGGGCCAGGCGCTCTGGACGACCACCAGCCCCCTCGGGGCCGAGCGGGCCACGGTCGAGTCCCCGGTCGACGGGGTCGTGATCGGCAGCACGACGATCCCGCTGGTCGGGCCGGGCGACGCCGTGCTGCACGTGGGCGTCCCGGGTGACCGGCCGGCCCACGAGGACGACCCGTCGGCCGAGGAGGACACCGACGCCGACGACGTCGAGGACTCGTAGGCTCGACGGCACGCGAGCGGTCAGGAGCCAGTGGGTGAGCGACGAGCCGGTGGACGACGCCCGGATCGAGCGGTACGACGACGGGGTGATCGCCGTCGACACGATGACCGGCGGCATGACGCAGGTGACGGCGGGGTTCCTGCTGGACGCGCCGCGGCCCGCGCTGATCGAGTGCGGCCCGGCGCTGTCGGTGGACCGCCTGGTGGACGGCCTGCGGTCGCTGGGCATGGACCCCGAGGACCTCGCGACGCTGGTGCTGACCCACATCCACCTCGACCACGCCGGTGGTGCGGGCGACGTGGCGGCCGCCTTCCCGGATGCCGACATCGTCGTGTGCGACGTCGGGGCGAAGCACATGCACGACCCGGAACGCCTCAACCGGTCGGCGAAGCAGGTCTACGGGCCGCTGTTCGACACGGTCTACGGGCCGTGCACGCCGATCGCGCAGGACCGCATCGTGGCGGTGGGCGACGGCGACCGCCTGGACCTCGGCGGCGGGCGCGAGCTGGAGCTGCTGTACACCCCGGGCCACGCCAAGCACCACGTCGGCGTGCTGGACCACGGGACGGGGGCGATCTTCTCGGGTGACTCGGTCGGCGTGAAGCTGCCCGGGATGACCCACATCCGCCCGGCCACGCCGCCGGCGGACTTCCACCTCGAGGCGGCGCTGGACTCGCTGGCCCGCTACCAGGCGCTCGAGCCGACGCGGCTGTACCTCACTCACTACGGGCCGGTGGACCCGCCGGACCAGGCGCTGGCCGAGGCCGTCGACCGCCTGCGGCTGTGGGCCGAGACGGCGGAGGCGGCCTACCACGAGTCGAGCGAGCTGGACCACGTCGCCGAGACGCTGGCGCAGCGGTTCGCCGACGAGGTGGACGAGGCCGCGCTGGCGGACGACCCCGACGGCGAGCGCCGCATCGAGCTGCTGTCCGGCACCCGGTCGAACGCCGCCGGCCTGCTGCGCTACTTCACGCGGCGGGACGACGGGACGCTGACGCCGACCGGCTGAGGTGGCTGGGAATCAGCGCAGCTGCTCGAGCCGCTGGGCGGCGTCGTGCGGGTCGCCGTCGAGCTCGGCGAGGCGCTCGAACCCGCGGATGGCGGCGGCGCGGTCGCCGGCGCGTGCGGCCAGGTCGGCCTCGAGCCAGCCGTGCCGGCCGCGGGCGTCCTCCCCGGCGTCGTCCAGCAGCGAGCGGTCCGCACGTCGCAGCACCGCACGGGCGGCGCCCACGTCACCCCCGTCGGCGACGGCGCCCGCCCACACGAGCAGGCCCTCGACCTGCCGGTCGGCCGGTGCGTCGCTGGCGAGCAGCTTCCGGACCACCTCGCCGACCTCGGCCGGCGGGCGGCCGGTGGCGCGCAGGCAGTCGGCCAGCAGGTGGTCCTGGTCGGCGCGAGCGGACAGGCGCCGGTAGGCGCGCACCTCCCCGAGGGCCTGGCCGTAGTCCTCGGCGAGGTAGTGGGCGATGGCGAGCGTCTCGCGCAGCACGGGCGCGCGGGGCGCAACCTCCTTGGCCCAGTCGAGGTACGGCAGCGCTGCGGTTGGGTCGCCGCCCTCGATGGCGTCGGTCGCGAGCGTGACGGCGACGAGGACCTCGTCCAGCAGGTCCTTGCCGCGAACGTGCTGGCGCAGCTCGCGCCGCACGTCGCCGGGCACCGACGGCGCGACGCCCTCGGGCAGGTCCGGGCGCGGGGCCCGGGCGCGGCTGGGCTGCGGGGGCCGATTGGGCGCCTCGGGCCGGCGGCCGGTGCCGCCTCGTTGGGGCCGGTGCGGTCGGGGTGCGCTGGTCACCGGACGGACTCCGTCGACGTTGCCGGGTGCGGACATGACATGAGGGGCGCCACCCACCGGCTGGACCGGCTGGCAGCGCCCCTCATGAGGAAGGTTCCCGCGGCGACCTACTCTCCCACCGGGTTGCCCCAGCAGTACCATCGGCGCTGGAGGGCTTAACTTCCGGGTTCGGAATGTGACCGGGTGTATCCCCTCCGCTTTGACCACGGGAAATCGTGGTGCGGTGTCTCTGTGCGGAACAGCTGTGCTGTTCGGTTGTTCGTGGCATACAACTGCCAGGAACTCCATAGCGAGCGCGAGCGCAACGGCAAGTCCTCGGACTATTAGTACCGGTCAGCTACGTGCATTGCTGCACTTCCACCTCCGGCCTATCAACCCAGTCGTCTGGCTGGGGTCCTTACTCCTCGAAAGGATGGGTAATCTCATCTCCAGGTGGGCTTCGCGCTTAGATGCTTTCAGCGCTTATCCCGACCGCACGTAGCAAACCGGCAATGCTCCTGGCGGAACAACCGGCACACCAGAGGTGCGTCCACCCCGGTCCTCTCGTACTAGGGGCAGATCCTGTCAAATTTCCAACGCGCGCAGCGGATAGGGACCGAACTGTCTCACGACGTTCTGAACCCAGCTCGCGTACCGCTTTAACGGGCGAACAGCCCGACCCTTGGGACCTGCTCCAGCCCCAGGATGCGATGAGCCGACATCGAGGTGCCAAACCCTACCGTCGATATGGACTCTTGGGTAGGATCAGCCTGTTATCCCCGGAGTACCTTTTATCCGTTGAGCGACGGCGCTTCCACATGCCACCGTCGGATCACTAAGCCCGTCTTTCGACCCTGCTTGAGATGTCTCTCTCACAGTCAAGCTCCCTTGTGCCTTTACACTCTACGACTGATTACCGACCAGTCTGAGGGAACCTTTGGGCGCCTCCGTTACCTTTTAGGAGGCAACCGCCCCAGTTAAACTGCCCGTCAGGCACTGTCCCTCGTCCGGATTACGGACGAAGGTTAGGAACTCCGCACGACAAGGGTGGTATTCCAAGGGCGACTCCACCGACACTGGCGTGCCAGCTTCACAGTCTCCCACCTATCCTGCACATGACGTACCAAGCTCCAATACCAAACTACAGTAAAGGTTCCGGGGTCTTTCCGTCCTGCTGCGC
>CAZDIF010000140.1:4674-6452 GCA_964505365.1 uncultured Actinomycetota bacterium | reverse complement strand
AGTGGCACGGCGGTCGTGGGCACGTCGACCCGGGCCTGCGCGTCGGCAGTGAGCTCGACGTTCAGCCGGGCGGCCACCCGGAGTCCGGCATCGGCGGTGGTCGATCCCGTCCACCGCACCCTCTCGATCCCCCCGACCGAGCCGGCGGCGAGCCTCGCCACGATGCGGCCATGTGCGCCGGGCATCGCGTACGTGCGGCGTTGGCCGTCTGCCCCGTGGTCGACTGGTTCCGCCCGCTCGGCTCCCTCCGCCACCCGCGCCAACAGCGCGGTCAGTGCGTGCGGCACGGTCAACGGCCCGACCCGCAGCTCGACCGCCTCGTCCGTCCGCGCCCAGGTCCGGGAGCCGACCGGCCGGATCCACGTCTCGCCATCGGCGCTGACGACCTCGACCACCTCGCGTTCGCCGGTGTCGGCTTCGAGGGTGAGTTCGTAGGCGAGGTCTCCGTCCCCGCTGCTTCGTCCGTGACCCCGATAGTGAACTTCGGCCCGCGTGCGATCCGTCGTCCAGTCGATTCCGAGGCGGGCGAGGTCGGCCCGCAGTTCGACCGTGAGATCGGGGAGCGTCGGCGGTGGGATCGTCACGTCGAGGTCGGGGACGTCGAACTCCGGGACCTCGAAGTCGAGGTCCGGTGACAGCACCTCGTCGTCGGCTTCCGGAAGCGTGGGTACCTCGAACGTGGGCTCAGCCGCGACCAGCAGCACCTCGGCTCCATCCGGTGTCCGTCGACCGCGCTCGTCGCGATGCGCGGAGGGCTGGGCGGGCACGTGGCGTGACACCTGGATGACGCCCGAGAACGTGAACGACGTCGGCGTGGTCGCAGAATCGCGCGCCGCCGCGGCCAGCTCCGACGCCGGCTGCGGGTCGGTGCCGGCCAACTGCAGCCCCGCCACCGCGAGGACGGCTACGGCGGCGGCCGCCGCAAGACCGGCAACCCAGCCACGGCGGGATCGATGCGGCACGACCGCGGTCGGTTCATCGTCCGCTGCCTCGAGAGCCCGGTGGAGGCGCCCGGTGAGGTCGGCGGGCATCGCCGGGCCGGTCTCCGGCGCGACGTCGCGGACCACCTCCAACGTCGCGGCGAAGTGCGAGCAGTCGTCACAGTCACGAAGGTGGTCGTCGACCACCCCGTCGCGGTCGGCGTCGGAGATCCGGGCCTGGACGGCCGAGCACGTGAGGGTGTCAGATGGCATGTTCGCTGCCTCCGATGTGCGCTACGAGTCGCTGGTGGGCGCGATGACGGCGTGACCGCACCGTCGAGGCCGGCAGCCCACAGGCCTCACCGGCCTCGGCACTCGTCAGGCCGAGGGCGTCGACCAGGACGAACGCCTCCCGCTCGCCGTACGGCAGCCCCTCGACCGCCGTGTCCAGCAGGACGCGATCCGCGACGTGGGTGGCCACGTCAGGGCCCGGAGCGGCCGGCTCGAACCCGCCGGCATGCAGGTGGTCGAGGGACACCATGGTGCGGGCCGTCCGGAACCGATCGACGCACAGGTTGCGGCAGATCGCGAGGAGCCACGTCCGCGCGGAGGCCTCGCCGCGAAACCCGTCCAGTGCCCGCAGTGCCCGGATGAAGGTCTCCTGGGTGACGTCCTCCGCCTCCAGGGGGTCCTGCAACATGCCCGCGGCGAACCGCCAGACGGCGTCCGCGTGAGCGTCCACGAGCGCGTGCACGTCCGTCTCCCGGCCGTGTCGCGCCGACCCACCTCGGTCGCTCAACGGTCCGCGTCCAACCAGAGTCGCATGCCGTCGTCGTCCATGCCGACCCCTGCCCTGCC
>CAZDIF010000140.1:0-4574 GCA_964505365.1 uncultured Actinomycetota bacterium | reverse complement strand
CGCCGGCGGTGATCGCCAGGCCGATGGCCGTCGTGGCAACGAGGTTGCTGATCATGACGCACCCCTCCTCCGTCCCCATGTGGACGACAACGAGCCACCAGCTGACGAGGATGTGCCCAGAACGCGCGGTCCCCGCGCGTCGGCGCGCGGCCGTAGCGCGGACCGCGGGTCAGGCCCCGCCGGCCCCTTCCTTGACGAACGTCGGCTTGAGGTGCACCGGCTCGGGGCGGGGCTTGCCCCGACGCCGCTCCCGCGCCGCGCGGGCGCGGAGGTTGAGGATCTCCACGAAGATCGAGAACGCGATCGGCCCGTACACGTAGCCCTTGGGGATGTGGTGGTCGAGCGACTCGGCGATCAGGCTGGCTCCGATCAGGAGCAGGAACGACAGCGCCAGCATCTTCACCGTCGGGTGGGCGGACACGAACTCGCTGATGGTGCCGATGGAGACCAGCATCACCCCCATCGCCACGATCACCGCCGCGTACATCACGACGATCTCGTCGACCATCCCAACGGCGGTGATGACCGAATCGATCGAGAACACCAGGTCCAGCAGGAGGATCTGGATCAGGACCGACCGCATGGTCGCGCCGGCGCTCCCGGTGGCGTGGTGGGCGTCCTCGCCCTCGAGGCGTTCGTGGATCTCCATCGTCGCCTTGACCAGCAGGAACCCGCCGCCGACGAACAGGATCAGGTCACGGCCGGAGATCTCCTCGCCGAGGACCGTGAACCACGGTGCGGTCAGGCCGATGATCACCGACAGGAAGGCCAGCAGCACCAGCCGCCCGCCGAGTGCGAGCGCCAGTCCCAGCACGCGGGTGCGCTGCCGCTGGGACTCCGGCAGCTTGTCCGCGAGGATCGAGATGAACACGACGTTGTCGATCCCGAGGATGACCTCGAGGACCAGCAGCGTGGCGAACGCCAGCCAGATGTCCGGACTCGTGAGCAGGTCCACCGGTGTCCCGTTCGTCGGCACGTCGACGTGTGGATGCTAGGCGCGCGGACCGGAGGAGCCGGTCAGGCCGACGTCAGGACGGCGTGTTGGCCCGCTTGTCGTCGTACATGCGCCGGTCGGCCGCCCGCAGCAGCGCATGCAGGCTCGTGCCGTCGTCGGGGGCGACGGCCAGTCCCATGCTGACGCGGACGGACCGGCCGTCGGCGGCCGTCATCCCGTCGAGTTGGTCGCGGATGCGGTCGGCGACCTCGTCGGCCACCGGGCGGCTGGGCAGGTCGCTCGCGACCACGGCGAACTCGTCGCCGCCGAGCCGGACCAGCACGTCGCGCTCGCGGGCGCTGGCCTGCAGGCGCTGCGCGATGTCGACGAGCACGTCGTCGCCGACGTCGTGGCCGAGGTCGTCGTTGATCGGCTTGAAGTCGTCGATGTCGAGCACCACGACGGCCGTGTGACGCCGGCGCCGGCGGTCCTCGGCGATCCGTCGTGGTGCCCCATCGTCGAGGGCCCGGCGGTTGCCCAGCCCCGTCAGCGCGTCGGTGCCGAGCATGGTCGACAGGCCCTGGCGCTCGACCGCGTCGCGGATCGCGGCGGCTGCCAGCGGCCCGGCGGCAGTCAGCAGCTGGCGGTCCTGGACCGTGAACTGCCGGGCCATGCCTCGCCGGTCGCCCACCACCAGCCACGTCGGCGTGCCGTCCATCGGCAGCGCCACGCCGATCTCGTCCTCGTCGGGTGGGTGCTCGCGCAGTTCGCCGCGTCCAGCGTGGACGAGGTCGCGGACCGTGTCGACGACCACCTCCTCGGTCTGTTCGGGCGAGGCCACGGCGTCCGCCGAGGTGGCCAACTGGACCAGGGACTGGTAGCGGGCGCGGGCGTGGTCGGTGGCGGACACGTTGTGGGCGAGCGCCAGGGCCACGGTGGCCGCCAGCAGGATCCACACCGAGGCCGCGCCGCCCGCGGCGGCGACGAACACCACGAACAGCCCGCACGCCAGGGCGATGGTCTCGATCGGCAGCAGCGTCGTCAGGCCTGATGTCATGACCTCGACCGGACTGCGGCGCTCGATTGCCGCCACCACGATCGAGGCCAGGACCGCGTCGACCACGACGAACACCACCGCCCCGACCATCGAGGCCAGCACGGTCCCCGAGCCGGACCACCAGCCGGCGTGCGCGACAACGGCCGCCGCGGCGGCCGCCACCGTGGTGCGGCACAGCACCACCGCGATCTCGGAGTTGCGGCGCGCCGGTTGCACCGTCGTCAGGACGCGCAGTCGCCGGGCGATCCAGCCGAGTCCCACGCCGAGCACCGCCGCCGTCACGAACGTGCCCGACGGCAGGAGCGCGAGGGCGGCCGGGACCACCACGCCGTGGCCGCACCGCTCGCGGTCCGACATCCCCCGCACCGTCAGGAACGGGACCGCCGCACGGCTGGCCACCGCGACGATGATCGCCAGCAGCACCCACGGGGCGGTCGGTGGCTCACGCAGGAAGCCCGCCACGCTCCATGCCCCCAGCGGCACGGCCACGACGACCATGGTGGCCAGCAGCCATGCGATGGCGCCCGCAGGCCGTCGGTGTGGTCGGTCCTCGTACAGGTCGGTGCTCCCCGGATCCGTGGGGACCATGGTGCCGCACGAGGATCCCGTCCGCGGGACCAGGTTGGCAAGCACCCGATCGGGTCATGGCCGGTCACCCGATCGGGCTGGTCAGGCCGTCCAGGCCCTGCGCAGGCAGTCGGCCAGCGCCGCGGGGTCCGGGGCGGTGCCGTCACCGCCCAGCGCCGCGTCCGCCCAGCGCCGCAACGCGACGGCGTCGGCGGCCCACTCGTGGGACTCGAACGTCGTGACCTGCCGGGACGACAGGGGGCCGCCCTGCCGCCGCAGCGACGTCCGTGCCGTCCGCGGCAGCCCCGCCACGTAGTCGTCGTCGACGGCGCCGAGGTAGCGCCTGGCGACGACGTGCGTGGCGACGAGCCAGCCGGCGCGCGGTCCGAAGCGGTCCTCGACGAACCGGCGGCCGACCTCCTCGTGGGGGACGCCGGGCGCGTGCCGGGCGAGGTAGCGCGCGCGGCCCACGTCGTGCAGCAGCGTGGCCGTGACCAGGGGGTCGTCCGCGCCGGCGTCCAGGGCCAGGCCGGCGCACGCCAGCGCGTGGGTCCGCAGGTCCCGGTCCCCGACGCGGATCTCGTCCAGGTCGTCGACCAGCGCCAGCACCTCCTCGACGGTCGTCCCGATGGTGGCGGTGAGGCTCATGTCCCGTCCTTTCCCGTCCGCCCGCCGGCCCACGACGTCCGGTCGTCGGGGCCTCCGGCAGGCCGTGGCGACAGTGAAGGGCCCAGGTGTGACAGATCGGTGAACGCCACGTGTCGAGTGGGGGCAATTCGGCCTGTCCGGCGGCGAGTGCGCAACTAGGGTCGTCGCCGAAGCACCGCCCGAGGGGGCGGTCCGGCAGAAAGGGTCGTGGTGGCCGAGGAGCGCTACGTCCACCCGCGCCACGGGATCTGCCGCGTGCTCGGGCGGCAGGAGCGCCAGGTCGGTGACGGCACCCGGGTGTACGTCGAGCTGCAGGTGGACGCCTCGCCGACGGGTCGGGCCGCGCTGACGATGCTGCTGCCCGAGGACGAACTGCTCGACCACGTCCGCGAGGTCGCCGCCGAGGAGGTCGGCGAGGCGGCCCTGCAGGCGCTCACCGACAAGCACCCGTCCCCGGTCGCCGGCGCCGAGAACTGGCGCGCCCGGGTGGCGAAGGCCGAGGCCGCGGTCGAGGAGGGCGACATGGTCGAGCTGGCCCGGGTCCTGCGCGACCTCGAGGCCCAGGACGCCCAGGCCGGCCTGTCCAACAGCGAGCGCCGCGTCGCCGACCACGTCCGCGACCTCGTCGTCGGCGAGCTCGTCGGCGCGATGGACTGGACCGTCGAGCAGGCCGTCGAGGCCGTCGAGGAACGCCTCGGGACGTCCGGCTCGGTCGACGCCTGACGCTGCGCGTCAGACCGCGGACAGCCAGCGGTCGGCGGCCTTCAGCCGGACCTGCAGCTGCTTCAGGGTGGCCTCCTCGACCGACTGCAGGCCGGCCGAGGCGTTCAGCTTGCCGTTGATCTCCCGCGGGGACAGGCCGGTGAGGTTGACGAGCATGAGCACCCGGTCGGTGTTGGCCTGGCGCAGCTCCCGCCGCAGCTGGGTGCGGGGAACGCCCGCGTCCCGGGTCTCCCCGTCCCCGTCGGGCGAGGTGCGCGGCGGTGGCTCGGGCAGCTCGAGCTCGAACCCGACCGTGTCGCCGTCGTCGTGGATGAGGTCCTCCGGGTGGGCGTCGTCGAACACGCCTGCCGTATCCGGTGGATCGTCCAGCGCGGTCGCCGAGATCGCCTGGAACAGCGACATCTGGTCACCGGGGGCGACCTGGGCGAGCTCGGCCTCGACCGGCGGCTGCTCGCCGTCGTCCACCCGGCGCTTCAGCGAGTGGGTGCGCTGCTCCGACAGCCCGTGGGCGAACAGCCGCAGTCGCGGGTCGTCCGGGATGAAGAAGAACGCCTTCTGGCGGCGCTGCCCCGGGACCCAGCGCACCACGCGGCCGACGGCCTGGCGGAAGAACAGCTCCGTGACGGTGTTGGTCGCGTACACGGC
>CAZDIF010000139.1:0-6494 GCA_964505365.1 uncultured Actinomycetota bacterium | reverse complement strand
TGTTCGAGGTGTCCGAGGCCGCCGACGTCATCACCAAGGCCGCCCACCCCGAGGCGAACATCATCTTCGGCTCGGTCATCGACGACTCGCTGGGTGACGAGGTCAAGGTCACCGTCATCGCCGCCGGCTTCGACAAGTGGGAGCACCCGGTCGAGCAGGAGGGCGCCTTCGTCACCGCGTCGCCGCGCGCCGATGCCGAGGACCGCCCGCACCTGCAGGCCGTCGAGGACGTCGACCGTGGCGACGACGACGTCGACGAGGTGTTCCGGGCCGCCCCGGCCGACGAGGACACCGGCCGTGGGGGTCCCGATTCGGACGACGACCTCGACATCCCGTCGTTCCTGCGCTGACGTCCGCGTGCCCCGCGTCCTCGACGTCGACCTCGGACCCCGGGTCGCGGCCTGGTTCACCGGCCGCGCGTCCGGCCCGGATCCGGGCGTGGGCCGGGCCGGCAACCTCTCGGCCCGCCGCCCGCACCAGCCCGACCGCCTGGCCGCGGACCGCCAGGCCGCGTTCGGCCGGCACGGCGTCGAGGCCGCGGACGTGCACCTGCTGCACCAGGTCCACGACCGGGACGTGGCGGTGGTCGACGAGGCCGTCGCACCCGGCACCGAGTTGCCGGCGTCGGACGGTGCGGTCACGGCCGTCCCCGGCCGGGCCCTGGCCATCCTGACGGCGGACTGCCTGCCCGTGCTGCTCGCGGGCCCCCACGTGGTCGGCGCCGTCCACGCGGGCCGTCGTGGGCTGGTCGGTGGCGTGCTGGCGTCGGCCCTGGACGCGTGCACGCGGCTCGGGGACCCGCCCGAGACCCTGCGGGCCGTGATCGGGCCGGCCATCCACGCGTGCTGCTACGAGGTGCCCGAGGACCTGCGCGACGAGGTCGCCGCCCGTCGTCCCGTGGCCGCCGGCACGACGTCGTGGGGGACGCCCAGCCTCGACCTGCCGGGAGCCGCCGCCGCCGAGCTCGACGCCGCGGGCGTGGAGGTGCGCACGATCGACGTGTGCACGCGGTGCCGCTCGGACGCGTGGTTCTCCCATCGAGCCGACCCGGGCGCCGGCCGGCAGGCCGGCGTCGTGGTGCGGCTGCCCGACGAGCGGGTGGTGGCGGCATGAGTGCGGCCCACCTCCCGGAGGACTCCCTCGTGACACGCCTCGCGACCGTGCGCCAGCAGGTCGAGCGCGCCTGCGAGCGCGTGGGACGGCCGGCGTCGTCCGTGGTGCTCGTGGCCGTGGGCAAGACCCACGACCCCGAGACCATCCAGCGCCTGGTCGACCTGGGGGTCCGGGACATCGGCGAGAACCGGGTCTCGGAGCTGCTGGCGAAGCAGGAGCGCGTCGAGGGCGCGTCCTGGCACATGGTGGGCCGCGTGCAGCGGCGCAAGGTGCGCGACCTCGTGGGCCGGCGCGTCCTGGTCCACAGCGTCGACCGGCCCGAGCTGGCCGACGCGTTCTCGCGGCGCGCCGCCGCGGCCGGCGTGCTGCAGCGCGTGCTGGTGCAGGTCAACGTCGGGGACGACCCGGCGAAGGGCGGGGTCGCCTCCGACGAGGCGCTCGACCTCGTGGCCTACGCTCGCAGCCGCCCCCACCTGTCCGTCGAGGGCCTGATGACGATCCCGCCACTCGCTCCCGAGCACGCCGACCCCGGCGAGGCCGCGCGGCCGCTGTTCGCCGAGCTGCGGCGACTGCGGGACCGGGCCCGTCAGCAGTGGCCCGAGGTGATCCACCTCAGCATGGGCATGACGGCCGACCTCGAGGCCGCGGTGGAGGAGGGGGCCACGATGGTGCGCGTCGGGCGGGCACTGTTCGGTCCGCGGCACGAGGGCCCGTGGCGGCCGGCTGGAGGCAACGCATGAGCATGTGGCGCAAGACCCTGGTCTACCTCGGCCTCGTCGAGGAGCCCGAGGAGTACGACGAGATGCCCGAGCGCTTCGCGGGGGCGTCGCCGGCCGAGCCCGGCCCGGCCGCCGCCCCGCTGCCCGACGACCCGGGCGACGAGGGGAGCATCCGACCGCTGCCCAACCTCGCCGAGCCGGGCGGCGCCCACGTCCGACCGATGGCCGCCGGCCTCGGTGCCCGGGTCCAGGTCGTGGCCGTGTCCACGTTCGACGAGGGCGCGGCCGAGATCGGCCGCCAGTACCGGATGGGCGTCCCCGTGGTGTTCGACATGGCCGACGCGCCGCCCGACGCGGCCCGCCGGATCCTCGACTTCGTGTCCGGCGTGACCTTCGCCCTGCGCGGACGGATGGTCAAGGTCGGCGGCCGGGCGTTCCTCGTGGTGCCCGAGGGCGTCGAGCTGCCCGCCTCGGAGCGCGAGCGACTGGCGGCCCTCGGCTACGGCGGCGGATCGTGATCATGGGGGTGGTCTGCTGGCTGCTCCAGCTCTACCTGCTGGTGCTGTTCGCCCACGTCATCTTCTCCTGGGTGCCCCGGCCCCCCGAACCGATCATCCCGCTCGTCCGGGGCGTGCACGCGGTGACCGAGCCGGTGCTGTCGCCCCTGCGCCGCGTCATCCCGCCCGTCCAGCTGGGTGGTGCGGCGCTGGACCTGTCGATCCTCGTACTGTTCTTCGTGATCATCCTCCTGCGCAGCGCCGTCTGCTGACGAAAGGCCCTGGCCGTGCCGGACCTCACCCCCGAGGCGATCGCCGACTACCCGTTGCGCACGGGGGTGCGCGGCTACCGCGTCGACGAGGTCGACGAGCTGCTCGACCGGGTCGCCGACCAGCTCGAACGGCTGCAGGCGCGCCTGCAGGAGCAGCACGAGGAGCTCGAACGGGCGCGGGCCCGCGCGGCGGAGGCCACCGAGACCGAGGACACGCTGCGCCGCACGCTCGTCACGGCCCAGCGCACCGCGGAGGAGACGGTGGCCGAGGCCGAGCAGGAGGCCGAGCGCATCCGCCGTGAGGCCCGCGAGGAGGCCGAGCAGCAGCGGGCCTCGCTGGACGAGGAGCTGCGCTCGTTGCGCGAGACGGCCGTGGCCGAGGCGGAGGAGGCCGCCGCGGCGGCCGACCGGGCACGCCGGGACGCCGACCTGCGCATCACCCAGCTGCGCGGGGTCGCCGAGCGCTTCCGTACCCAGATGCAGGACCACCTCGACGCCCACCGGGCGCTGTTGGCCGAGGTGCCGCTGCCCCGGCTGGACACGGCCGACGAGCCGGACGATTCCGACCAGGCGCCGGACGGCACGGCGGGCGCCGGGGCGACGACCACCGAACCGGCACGCCCGAGTCCGTTCGAGGACACCACCTCGGCACTGTTCCCGGGCCATGAGGGGCACCGTGCAACGGATTCCCGCGATGCTGGCCCACGCTGACTAGCCTTTCGGACAGGTCGTCGCTGTCGCCCGAAGGTGAAGCCAACGTGATCGTCCTCAGCCTCCTCCTGGTCATCGCAGCTGCGGTGTTCCTGTTCATCGGGCTGTTCCTGTCCGAGGCGCTCACGTTCATCTACGTCGCGATCGTGCTGTGCCTGCTGTCGCTGCTGCTGCTGTGGCTCGGGTCACGGGCCCACCGACGGGTGGCGCCCAGCGAGCCGTCCGAGCCGGTCTACGGGGGGGCCACGCGACCGGGCGCGACCGCGGCCGCACGGCCGGCCACGGGCACGGCCGTCCCCGCCGACGAGGAGGAGGACGACGACCTCGATGCCCTCACGGCGCCGTCGGGCGGCGTCGTGACCAAGACGTCGGCGCGCGAACGCGCCGCGGCCCGGGTCGAGTCCGACACCACGTCGTCCTCGACGACCGGGGCGCCAGCCGCGAAGAAGGCCGTCAAGAAGTCCACCGCGAAGAAGTCGGCGAAGAAGTCGGCGAAGAAGGCCGCGACCAAGAAGGCCGCGACCAAGAAGACGACGAAGAAGGCCGCGACCAAGAAGACGTCGACCCGGAAGACCGCTGCGAAGAAGACGTCGTCCTCCGGGCGGCGGACCACGGGTGCGGCGGCACGGTCGCGGCTGGGCGCCATCTCCGGCATCGGGCCGTCGAAGCAGGACGCCCTGCTCGAGCGCTACGGCAGCATCGAGTCGATCCGCGACGCCTCCGTCGATGACATCGTGGACAACGTCAAGGGGTTCGGTCCGGCGCTGGCCCAGCGGGTCAAGGACGAGCTCTAGCGCCTGACGGCCTTGCCCGCGCCACGGCGCGCCGCCCGCTCGAGGGGGTTGTCCCGGTAGCCGTACCGGGCCGCACAGGCGCCGTACAGCAGGGGCAGCAGGGGACCGAGACGCTCGGCCTGGCGAACGTGGACGGCCTCGTGGTCCAGCAGTGCGGCGGACGGCGTGTCGCCGCGGACCAGCACGACGTGCCCGATCGTGTTGGCGTCGAAGCCGAGGCGGGCCAGCACCCAGCCCGACGGTCCGCCCACGCCCGTGGCGACCCAGCAGCCCCGTGCCCCGTCCCAGTCGGCCCGGGCGCCGCCCATCCCGGCGAGCAGCGCCCCGATGGTCGTCAGCGGGCCGGCCCAGGCGCCCGTCGCCATCCGGACGCCGTCGCTGGCCGGGGCGGCGGGCACCCAGTGGGCGAGCTGGTCGGCGAGCGGTCCCAGCCGGGCGGCCGGCAGCCGTCGGCCCGCCCGCTGCGCCGCACGTTCACGCAGGCGGCGGGCCACACCGAGGGCGACACCGCCCACGCCCACCAGGGTGGCCACAGCACCTGGCGTCACGACGCGAGCGCGACGCGGGCCGTGCCGAGCCCGGCGAGGTCGACCTCCAGCCCGTCCGGGGCCGCGTCGGCGCGTGCCTCGACCGTCCGCGCCAGCACCTCGCGGGCCACGACGTCGAACCAACCGCCGTCGCGGAGTCGCGTTCCCAGCTCGTCGTCGACGCCCACGACCAGGTCGATGCGGTCGTCGAGCGCCAGGTCGGCCTGCTTGCGCAGGTCGTTGACGGCCCGGACCAGCTCGCGGGCGGCACCCTCGAGGCGCAGGTCGTCGTCGAGCTCGGTGTCGAGCGCGAACGAGGTGCCCGCGTCGCTGGCCACCGCCCAGCCGGTCCGGGGCGTCTCGACCACCTGCACCATCTCGGCGGTCACGACCACCTCGCCCGAGCCGGTGTTGAGCCGTGCCTCGCCGGCGTCGCCCAGGGTCGTGGCGAGGTCCTCGGCGGCGTCCGGGGACAGCGACGTGATCGCCTCGGCCACGGCCGGGGCATCCTGCTGGAAGGCCGGTCCGAGGGCCCGGAAGTTGGGCTTCACGGTGCGGTCGACCAGGTCCCCGGCGGCGTCGGTGAGGGCCACCTCGCGGACGTTGAGCTCGTCGGCGACGTCCCGGAGCAGCGGGGCGAGCCCGTCGCGCTGGCCCGCCGGGACGGTGACGAGCGCCCGGGCCAGCGGCTGGCGGACCTTCACGCCCGAGTCGTTGCGCGCCTGGCGGCCCAGCTCGGTCACCCGCCGGGCCGTGTCCATCGACGCGCGCAGGTCCTCGTCGACCCAGGCCTCGTCGACCGACGGGTAGTCGATCAGGTGGACCGAGGCGGGGGCGTCGGGGTCCTGGGACACGACGAGGTCCTGCCACAGCCGCTCGGCGAGGAACGGCGTGAACGGGGCCAGCAGCCCGGCGACCGTGATGAGGCACGTGTGCAGCGTCTGGTAGGCGGCGGCCTTGTCCGCCGGGTCCTCCTCGACGGACTTCCAGAACCGGCGGCGGTTGCGGCGCACGTACCAGTTGGACAGGTCGTCGACGTACTGCTCGAGCCGGCGGGTCGCCCGGGAGACGTCGTAGCCGTCCAGCGCCGTGTCGACGACCCGGACGACGTCGGCGAGCTCGGCCAGTGCCCACCGGTCGGAGGCGGGCCGGTCGGCGACCGGCGGCGGGGCGTCGTCGAGGACGAACCCGTCGATGCCTGCATAGGTCAGGAAGAACACGTGCGTGTTCCACAGCGTCAGCAGGAAGCGTCGGACGACGTCCTCGAGGTTGTGGTGGCCGACCCGGCGGTTCACCCACGGGTTGCCCTCGGAGAACATCAGCCAGCGCAGGGCGTCGGCGCCGTGGCGCTCGATCAGCTCGAACGGGTCGAGGACGTTGCCCCGCGACTTGGACATCTTGGCGCCGTCCTCGTCCACGATGTGGCCGAGGCAGACGACGGTGTCGTACGAGGACCGGTCGAACAGCAGGGTCGACTCGGCCAGCAGGGTGTAGAACCAGCCGCGCGTCTGGTCGATGGCCTCGCAGATGTAGTCGGCGGGGAAGCGCCGCTCGAACTCCTCGACGCCGAGGTGGGGGTAGCCGAACTGCGCGAAGGGCATGCCGCCCGAGTCGAACCAGGTGTCGGCCACGTCGGGGACCCGCGTGGCCTGCGCCCCGCACGCCTCGCAGGCGACGGTGACCTCGTCCACGTAGGGCCGGTGCGGGTCGAGGTCGGACAGGTCGCGCCCGGCCACCGCCGACAGCTCGGCCCGGGAGCCGACCACGGTCACGTGGTCGCAGTCGCCGCAGCGCCAGAACGGCAGCGGCGTGCCCCAGTAGCGGTCGCGGGACAGCGCCCAGTCGACGTTGTTCTCGAGCC
>CAZDIF010000138.1:0-6500 GCA_964505365.1 uncultured Actinomycetota bacterium | reverse complement strand
GGGCGTCGCGGATCATCGGCGACCGCGACGTCCGGCCGATGGCGTCCTCGACCTCCTTCTCGATCGACGCCAGCGTCCCCTGGACGATCTCGAGGACGATCGGGTCGACCCCCTTGGCCGTGCCGGGTGCGGCGGTGCTCATGGTGCCTCCTGTCCGGGCAGGTCGAACTCGGTGGTGGTCGTGGAGGCGGCGACGACCCGGCCGCGGCTGACGACCCAGCGCGGGGCGGCGTGCTCGCGCAGCACGTCGACCACCCGTTCCTGCTGGTGCACGACGAGGTCGGCGCGGTTGCCCTCGGCGAGGTGGTGGCCCGCGATGCCGAGGACGTCGGCGGCGCGCGTGGTGACCAGGTCCAGCAAGCGCTGCTGGCGGTCGTCGGACAGCCAGCCGAGGCTGTGCGCCGCGAGGAAGGCGATCTCCCACATCGAGTGGCGGCCGAACGGGTAGTAGGCGTCCTCGATGTCGTCCTGACCGAGCGCCACCGGGACGCCCAGCTCGTCGAACAGGTCGACCGGCAGGTGCAGCGGCCCCGTCTGCGGGTCGCTGACGAACGTCAGGCCCGCCCGGTTCGCGAGGCCGGCGAGCCGCAGCTGGGACGGCCGCTCGTACGTGCCGACGGCGCGTGCGTGGCAGGCGACGCCGCGCCCCACGAGGTCGTGGTCGAGCATCGCGAGGGCGAGCATCTCGGTGGTCCGCAGCGACGGGTCGCCGGCGTCGTCCACAAGCATGGCGACCCGCCGGCCGGTGCGCGCGGCCGACTCGCAGGCCCAGTCGACGTGCCGCTGGGCGTCGCGGTCGCTGTGCTCGATCCACGGGATGCCGCCGACGACGTCGGCGCCGAGCTCCAGCGCCTCCTCGCACAGCGCCGCCGCGCCCGGGTCGCGGACGATGCCGTCCTGCGGGAAGGCCACGACGTGCACGTCGAGCACCCCCCGGAACTCCTCGAGGGCGGCGAGCACGCCGTGCAGCCCCTCGAGGCCGCCGGTGGTGTCGACGTCGACGAACGCCTGGACGTGGAGGGTCCCGTGCCGGACCGCCTCCACCAACGCGCGGCGGACGTTCGGGGTGATCCATGCCCGGTCGTAGCCCGCCTTGACGGCCCGCGCGAGCTCGATGGCGGTCATCGCCGACCCCATGCCGCCGCCGGTGTAGGCGGCCAGCGCGTCGTTCCCGACGCGGTCCAGCGAGTGGACCTTGTCGAGGTGCATGTGCCCGTTCACCGCGCTCTCGGTGACCAGCCGGCCGTCGGCGTCCAGGACGCGGTCCCCATCGAGCGAGCGGTCCTCGTCGATCGCCGTGATGCGCCCCGCGTCGACGCCGAGGTCCACGACCCGGCCATCGCGCAGGCGTGCGGCACGCACCACGAGCTCGGCCATCAGCGGCTCCTCACCACGAGGTTGGCCAGCGGGTCGACCCGTGCCTCGTAGCCGGGGTGGATCGGGACGGTGGAGCCGAACTCCTCGATCACCGCGGGGCCCTCGACGACGTCGCCGGCCAGCAGCTGCTCGCGGTCATAGATCGGGGTGGGCTGGCGGTCGCCCTCGAACGCCACCTCGCGGGTACCGGTGCGGGCCCGCGACGGGTCGCCGTCACCCGTGTCCAGCCGCCGCAGCCGCGGCCGCTCGATCGGGCCAAGCCCGCTCACGCGGACGTTCACCCACTCGACGGCGTGGGCCGGTTTCCCACCGGAGCCGTCGTCGTGGCCGACGACCGGCTCGCGGTCGCGGTAGCTGTACCCGTAGAGCCGCTCGTGCTCGTCGTGGAACGCGGCGACGACGGTGCGCTGGAAGTCCTCGTCGATCGGCCCGTCGGGGGCGGGCACCCGCACCTCGAACGCCTGGCCGTCGTAGCGCAGGTCGGCGCTGCGGACGAAGCGGTGGTCGCCCGGGTCGAAGCCCTCGCGCTCGAGCGCCTCGGCGGCGCGGACCTCCAGCGTGCGGTAGATGCTGGTCAGCTCGTCGCGGTCGAGCTCGTCGTCCCCGACGACGTGGGTCTGCACGTAGTCGTTGCGCACGTCGACGGTCAACAGCCCGAACGCGGACAGGTTGCCCGGGTCCAGCGGCACGACCACGGCCTGCAGCCCGAGCACGTCGATCAGGCGGCAGACCAGCAGCGGCCCGGAGCCGCCGAACGCGGCCATGGCGAAGTCGCGGACGTCGAGCCCGCGCTTGACGGTGACCTGACGGATGGCGTTGGCCTGGTTCCACGCGGAGATCTCGAGGATGCCGCGGGCGGCGTCGTCGGGCTTCAGCCCGAGGTCGCTGGCGAGGTGCTCGACGCCGGTGGTGGCCGCGTCGACGTCGAGGGCGATCTCCCCGCCCAGCAGGTGCGGCGGGATCCGGCCGAGGTGGACGTGGGCGTCGGTGACGGTCACCTCGGTGCCGCCCCGGCCGTAGCAGCGGGGTCCCGGGTCCGCGCCCGCCGACCGGGGGCCGACCTTCAGGGTCCCCTCGGGGCTGATCCAGGCGATCGAGCCCCCGCCGGCCCCGACGGTGACGATGTCGATCATCGGGATCTTCGACGGGAACCGGCCGATCGAGCCCTCGGTCGTCAGCGTCGGGTGGCCGTCCAGCACCACGGACACGTCGGTGGAGGTGCCGCCGCCGTCGCAGGTGAGGATGTGGTCGTACCCGGCCTCGCTGGCGACCAGCGCCGCCCCGAGGGCGCCGGCGGCCGGGCCGGACAGCACCGTGGTGATCGGCTGGTGGACGACCTCCTCGGCGCTGATGACCCCGCCGTTGGACTTCATGATCCAGAACGGCACGTCGACGGCGTCGGCGCCCCGGCCGTCCTGGTCGGCGTCGGTGTAGGCGGCCAGCCGCTCGGCGATGCCGCGGATGTAGCGGCCGACGCGGGGCTTGACCGAGGCGTCGACCAGCGTGGTGACGGTGCGCTCGTACTCGCGATACTCGCGCAGCACCTCGCTGGACAGCGACACGATCGCGTCGGGGTGCTCGCGCTGCAGGATCTGCAGGACCCGGCGCTCGTGGTCGTCGTTGGCGTAGCTGTGCAGCAGGCACACGCCGATGGTGTCGATGCCGTGGTCGCGGAACCAGCGCGCCACCTCGGCGACCCGGGCCTCGTCGAGCGGGCGGACCTCCTGCCCGCGGACATCCAGCCGGCCGCCGACCTCCTGCACCCGGTCGACCGGGACGATGCGGTCGGGCTTGACCCAGAAGTAGCTGTTGCCGTACCCGGACGGCACGGACTGGCGGGCGATCTCGAGGATGTAGCGGTAGCCGGCGGTGGTGATCAGGCCCATGTGCTCGATGTCGTCCTCGAGCAGGGCGTTGGTCGCCACGGTCGTGCCGTGGGAGACGGCGGCGACGTCGGGCCCGTGGGCGCCGACGATGCCGAGGACCTTGTCGACGCCGGTGAGGAACCCCTCGGCGGGGTTCGACGGGGTCGACGGCGTCTTGGTGGTCGTCAGCGTGCCGGCGTTCTCGTCGAACGCGACGACGTCGGTGAACGTGCCGCCGGTGTCGATGCCGATGCGGATGCGCCTCACAGCAGTTCCTCCTCGTCGCCGGTGGCGGCGAGCACGTCGTGCACGAACGCGGCCCCGCCGAGGGCCAGGTCGTCGCGGTCCGGGGCCGCCACGACCTGCACGCCGAGCGGCAGCCCGGTCGGGCCGGTCAGCCCCGGCACGGAGATGGTGGGGGTGCCGAGCAGCGTCCACATCCGGCAGGCCAGCGGGTCGCCGGTCGAGTCGATCGGCGGGGCCTCGCCCAGCACGGAGGGGGCCAGCCACACGACGGGGTCGTCGAACAGGTCGGCCAGCCGGGCACGGCAGCGTGCGGCCAGCGCGAGGGCGTCGTCGTAGTCGTCCTCGTACGCGGCGGCGTCGGCGAGGTAGTCGCGCAGCCGGTCGCTGAGCTGGTCGCGGTGCTCCGTGCGTTCCCACCGCAGGGCCCGCCGGGCCTCCACGCCCATGATCGCCTGCTGGGCGTCGACGAGCCCGGCGAACTCGTGGGGCAGGTCGACCTCGACGACGTCGGCGTGGCCGGCCAGCACCTCGGCGGCCTCGGTGAGCCGGGCGCGGGTGGAGACCTCGAGGTCGTCCCACTGGGGGGTGCGGCAGAACCCGATGCGTGGCCGGTCGGGCAGGCGGGCAGGGCGGAACCGGTCGACGTCGCCGGCCATGATCCCCAGCGCCAGCGCGACGTCACCGACGTCGTGGGCGAACGCCCCGACCGTGTCCAGCGTGGTCGAGCACGGCTTGACGCCGTCGGTCGGGATCGCCCCGAAGGTCGGCTTGCCGCCCACGACGCCGCAGAACGAGGCGGGCCGGACGACCGACCCGGCGGTCTGGGTGCCGACGGTGAGTGGCACGGTGCCGGCGGCGACGGCGGCGGCCGACCCGGACGACGACCCGCCCGGGGTGCGTGCCGGGTCGTGCGGGTTGGTGGTCGGGCCGGGATGGAACAGCGCGAACTCGGTCGTGACGGTCTTGCCGACGACCACGGCCCCGGCGTCACGCAGCCGGGCGACCGCGGTGGCGTCACGGTCGGGACGGGTGCCGGCGTGGATCGGCGAGCCGTGCTCGGTGGGCAGCTCCGCGGTGTCGAGGATGTCCTTGATTCCGACCGGCACGCCGTGCAGCGGCCCGCGCGGTGCCTCGGCGTCGCGGCGGCGGGCCTCGGCCAGGGCCTGGTCGGGGTCGAGGTGGGCCCAGGCGTGCAGGGTCGGCTCGCGGTCCTGGATGCGCTGGAGGCAGTCGGCGACGAGCGCCTCGCTGGTCAGCGCGCCCTCGGCGATCGCGGCCGCGGCGGCGGCCGCCGACGGCAGGGACGTGTCGGGCACGGGTCAGCTCCCCCGGCGTGCGGTCCGGCGGCCGACGAGCACGCCGAGCAGCGCCACCGCACCGCCGAGCAGGAAGGCCACGATCACCTCGACGGGTGGGCGGCCCGCAGCCGGGGCGGGCCGGTCGGACCGGAACACCTGGCCGACCTGCGGCTCGCCGGCGGCCGTGGCGGCCGGCGTGCCGGCCCCGGCGGCCGGGGCGGGCACGCGCGCGGCCCGCGGCCCGTACAGCACCTCGTCGGCGACGGCGGAGAAGAAGTCCCCGGCCGTGCGCCGGGCGGCGCCCGCGATCATGCGCTGGCCCACGCCGCCGATCATCCCGCCGACGGTCGCGTCCGCCTCGTAGTGGACGATCGTGGTGTCGCCGTCGACCTCCAGCCGCAGGGTGGCGTCGGCCTGGATCGTGCCCGGCTGCCCGGACCCCTCCGCCTTCAGCCGGTAACACTCGGGGGCCTGCTTGTCGAGCAGCTGGACGGTGCCGGTGTAGGTGCCCTGGATGGACGCGACGCCGGCGGTCAGCGTGGCGGCGTAGCGGTCCTCGCCGATGACCTCCAGCGACTGGCAGCCCGGCAGGGTCCGGGCCAGCACGGCAGGGTCCTGCAGCGCCTCCCAGAACTTCTCCCGCGGGGCGTCGACGGTGTAGCTGCCGGTGATCTTCACGTCTGCCTCCCAGCATCGAGTGCCGCCCGCTGCTCGTGCAGCTCGGACGGCGAGATCGGCATGGCCTCGATGACGACGCCGGTGGCGTCCTCGATCGCCGCGGCGATGGCGGCCGAGCCGGGGATGACCCCGGCCTCGCCGGCTCCCTTGATGCCGAGCGGGTTGAGCGGCGACGGGGTCTCGAGGTGGTCGATCTCCACCGTCGGGACCTCGGTCGCGTACGGCATCAGGAAGTCCATGAACGACGCGTTCTGCAGCTGGCCGCCGTCGTCGTAGGCCATGCGCTCGTACAGCGCCCCGCCGATCCCCTGGGCGACGCCGCCGAGGATCTGTCCCTCGACGATGCGCGGGTTGAGCAGCTTGCCGCAGTCGTGGACGACGCCGTAGCGCAGGATGCGGACGTCGGAGGTGTCGGGGTCGACCTCGACGACGACCGCGTGCATGCCGTTGGCGAACGTCGAGCGCACCGGGCTGTACCACCCGTGGGCCTCGAGCCCAGGCTCGTCGCCCTCGGCGACCGGCGGCTTGGTCGGGTCGCCGGCGCCGGAGAACTGCGTCGCGACCCGGGCCGCGTCGCTGAACGCGTACCGCAGCGGGTTGGCCATGGTCGCGATCACCGACATCGGCAGCGCCGTGTCGGGGCTGCCGACCACGCGGGCGGTGCCGTCGACGAGCTCGATGTCCTCGACGTCGGCCTCCAGCGCGTCGGCGGCGATGCGCAGGGCCTTCTCGCGCACCTGGAGGGCGGCGTTGTTGATGGCGTTGCCGGACATCACCGCCGCCCGTGACGCGAACGTGCCGACCGCGTACTGCAGCCGGCGGGTGTCGCCGGTGACGACGGTGATGTCCTCCATCGGGACGCCCAGCTGGTCGGCGACGACCTGCGCGAACACGGTCTGGTGCCCCTGGCCCTGGGTGGACAGGCCCGTGGCGACCTGGACCTTCCCGGTCGGCTCGACCAGCACGTGCCCGCCCTCGTACGGGCCGACGCCGGTGCCCTCGACGTAGGCGGCCATGCCGATGCCGACCAGCCGGC
>CAZDIF010000137.1:0-6523 GCA_964505365.1 uncultured Actinomycetota bacterium | reverse complement strand
CGACCTCGGGTGGGACGCGAGGCGCGGGCGTGAACGCGACGAGGATGTCCTGGTCGGGCAGGGGCATGTGGGCACCTTCTGTCGGTACCGGACCCGGCGACGCCGGGTCCGGTGGGATGGGGTGCCGCCCCAGGAACCCCATCGTGGCACGGCGGTGCGACACGGCGCGGGCGCGCACCCACCCGCTGTGGATGAGTCCTCGATCGCGCCCGGTCAGCGAGCCGAGCCCGTGACCCGTCGGCGGACGGGCCCGTCGACGAAGCGTCCGATCATCGCCTGGCCGAGCGGACGGACGACCCGGTCGCGACGGGCCGCCTCCTCGGCCAGCGCCGTGCCGTCCACGCCGGCCTCGGCGAGCAGGGCCGCCAGGCCGTCGTCCTCGATCCACCGTCCCAGCTGGGCCGCGTCGACCTCCGGGTGCGCCTGCGTCGCCACGGCCGATCCGAGCCGCCATGCCACCGGCGCGCCCTCGTCGGTCGCCAGCAGCGGCACGGCCTCCGGCGGAAGCGCGGCCACCTCGTCCTCGTGGAACAGCAGCGTCGCCGCGCCGTCGGGCCATCCGGCGGTGACGCCCTCCTCGCCGTCCGCGGCCGGCCCGACGCGCGTCAGCGGCAGGTAGCCGACCCGGGGTCGGGCTCGGCGGGACACCTCGCCGCCGGTCGCCGTGGCCAGCACCTGCGCGCCGAGGCAGACGGCCAGCACGGGGACCTCCTCAGCGATCGCCGTCCGCAGGAGCGCCTGCTCGGCACCGAGCCACGGGTGGTCCGCGCCGTCCGCGACCGACTGGGGCCCGCCCATCACGACCAGGCCCGCGACCTGTCCCAGGTCGACGTCGTCGAGCACCCCGGGCGCCGTGACGTCCACCGTCCGCCAGGGCGCCAGCGACGTGCGTGCGTCGAGGACGTCCTCGAACCGGCACGCCCCGGTGCCCGGGTGGTGTTCCAGTACCAGCAGTTCCAACAGGCCAGCTCCGCGTCGGCGACCGCGGCCGACGACGACCGCGAGCAGGGTCGGCCCGGACGCTACTCCCCTCCGCCGCGCCCGCACCCGTGTGGCCGGTGCCGGGCTAGCCTCGCCACGCCGTGGAACAAGGAGTGACGGATGGCCGAATCGAGCTTCGACATCGAGGCCGGCGTGGACCGCCAGGAGGTCGACAACGCCATCAACCAGGCCGCCAAGGAGGTCGGCCAGCGGTGGGACTTCAAGGACACCGACACGGTGATCGAGTGGGCCGGCGACGAGGCCGTCCAGGTCGAGTCCGTCTCCGAGGACCGCGCGAAGGCCGCGCTGGAGGTCTTCCGGGACAAGTGCATCAAGCGGAAGGTGTCGCTGAAGGCCCTCGACGTCGGTGAGCCACGGCAGGTCGGTGGCGGCCGCACCCGCATCGACATCGGCCTGACCACCACGCTGTCCGCCGACCTCGCCAAGCAGATCGTCAAGGCCATCAAGGCGACCAAGCTGAAGGTGACCCCGACCAACATGGGCGACAAGGTCCGCGTGAAGGGCAAGTCCCGGGACGACCTGCAGGAGATCCAGCAGATGGTCAAGGCCCAGGACTACGACGCCCCGCTGCAGTTCACGAACTACCAGTGACGGGTCACCGGCGAGGGGCCGCGGTCACCGGCCGACGCCCGGGCGCGGCACCCAGGGCCCTGGGCAACGCCACGGCCGCCACCACCCCGGTGAGCGGGAGCAGCAGGAAGGCCGTCGTCAGGCTGGTGAGCTCGGCCAGCCCGCCCATCACCGCCGGAACCACGAGGAAGCCGACGCGGGCCGACGACGACGCCACGGCCACCCCGGTGCCGCCACCGTCGAGGCGGTCGCCGGCCGCCAGCATCGAGGGGAACAGCGTGGCCGTACCCACGCCCGCGACGACGAGACCGACCAGCAGCCATCCGGCCTGACCCGTCCACACCGCGGCCCCCAGGCCGCACCCACTCCCCGCTGCCACCGCCCAGGCACCGGCGCGCGCGGTGGCAGCACGCCCCCACGCGTCGATGCCCCGGTCCCCGACGACCCGGCCCACCAACATCGCCCCGGCGAACACTGTCGGCCCGGCACCCGCCAGCGCCGCCCCGGTGCCCAGGCCGTCCCGCAGGGTCAGCGCCGACCACTCATTGGCCACACCCTCGATCATCGCCGCGCTCAGCCCGGCCACGATCACGGCTGCCCACGACCACCGCACCCGGAACCGACGAGCGTGCGGACGACGAGGCTGCCGAGGCAGGGACACCGGTCCGGCCCTCCGCAGGGTCGGCACGGCCGCGCCGACCAGCAGGACGGCGACGACCGCGATCCCGACGAGCTGGGTCGCCACCGGGATCCCCAGGGCGGCCGCCAGGGTCCCGGCCCCGGTCCCGACCAGTGCACCAATGCTCCACACCGCGTGCATCCGGCTGGTCAGGGACCGCGTCACCGTCCGCTGCACCTCGAACATGAGGTGGTTCTGCCCGATGTCGGCGATCCCATCGGAGAGCCCCATGACGGCCAGGACCACGAACAGCGCCGGGACCGCCCCGACCACGCCCACCAGCACCAGGGCGACGGCCAGGACCACGGCGCCGCCGACGGCCGCGCGCCGCGGCCCGACCCAACCCATGATCCTCGGTGTCGCCAGTGACCCGAGGATCCCGCCGACCCCCGTCCCCAGCAGGGCCAGACCGAGGGTGCCGGCGTCGGCCCCGATGGCGTCCTTGACCTGCGGCAGCCTCGGCAGCCACGACATGGCCAGGCCGTTTGCGAGGAACAGCAGGGCCACCGCCCGGGCCGTGGTCCGGGCGGTCGTCACGCCTCGGCCACGTCCCGCTGGCGGCGCAGGCGCACCAGTGCCGCATCGACGTCGGCATCCGTGTCCGGCAACGGATCGCGGGGCGAGGGGTCCATGCGCGCCAGTCTGCCAGTCCGGGTCCGCAGTGGTCGACCAGGGCCCACGACGTACCCTTCCCGCTCCCGACCGGAGGCGAGCCCCGCCGTGCCCGAGGGCCACGAGATCCACCGCCACGCGCGCCGCCACGCCGCGTGGTTCGCCGGATCGCGCGTGTCGGTCACCTCGCCACAGGGACGCTTCGCGGGCGCCCCCGAGGTCGACGGACAGGTCCTGACCGGCACCGACGCGTGGGGCAAGCACCTCTTCCACCGGTACGAGGACGGCCGGTCGGTCCACGTGCACCTGGGGCTGTTCGGCAGGTTCTTCTCCCACGAGGCGCCGCCGCCTCCGCCCCGGGACACCGTCCGCATGCGGCTGGTCAACGGCCAGCACGCGGTCGACCTGACCGGCGCCATGGCGTGCGAACTGCTGACGCCCGACGAGGTGCAGCAGGTCGTCGACCGCCTCGGACCGGACCCCCTTCGCCCCGACGCCGACCCGGAGCGCGGGTGGGCCGCCCTCCAGCGCCGCACGATCGGCATCGGCCGGGCGCTCATGGACCAGACGGTCGTCTCGGGGGTCGGCAACGTCTACCGCGCCGAGGTCCTGTACGTCCACGGCATCCACCCCGAGGTACCCAGCCGATCGGTCAGCCACGAGCAGTGGGCGTCGATCTGGGACACGCTCGTCGGGTGGATGCGGTACGGCGTCCGGTACGGCCGGATCGTCACCACCGAACCGGCCGAGGTGGGGCGCGCACGCTCGCGGATGCGGCGCGACCAGCGCGTGCACGTCTACCGGCGCGACGACTGCATCCGATGCGGCACCCCGGTCCGGCGGTGGGACCTCGCCGGCCGCTGGGCCTACGCGTGCGAGTCCTGCCAGCCGCCACCCGCCCGCCACTGACGGGACCCCACGGCACGCACCGACCGCGCCCGTCGGCGTCCAAGGCCCACGCTGCCGAGCAGGACGCCGGCGGCCAGGGCCAGCAGCGCGGGTGACGGCCCGTGGTCGTCCAGCGCCAGCGGCTCGACCACCGCCCCCGCGGCGATCACGTCGGCGCCGTTGGTCACGACCCCCGTGGCTTCCTCGCCGGACAGCCGCAGGACCTCCAGTCCGCGCCGGTAGTCCATCACGTAGACGACCTCGTCGGTCACCCACTGGGCGGAACCGGTGTAGCCCTCGGCCGGGGTGAACCACCCGATCTCGGTCATGGTCCCGTCGGCGGCCACGTCGACGAAGCGGGTACCCCAGTCGTAGTAGCCGGCGACCATGCGTCCACCGTCGGCGAACGATGGCGCCAGCTCCATCCAGTGCGCGCAGTACAGCGTGTGCCCGGGCGCGTTGCCGTCGAGGAACAGCCCGGCCTCCTCGACGTGGTAGTCGTCGCGGTGGACGAACTCGGCGCGGTCGTACTTGCTGGTGGCCCGCCCACCCGAACGCGTGTAGGCATGGTCGGCCTTCCGGACCTCGGACGTGTCGTAGGTGCTGATCCACGACCCCTCGCCCTGGCAGTCCGAGCCGGCGAGGTTCGTCGTCCCGTCGGGCGCGATCTCGGTCCCGGCGACGAGCAGGTCGTCGTGGCCGTCGTTGGCCCACTCGACCGAGTGGTAGCCGAACATGTGGAAGTTGGTCTCGATGTTCGCGAGCCGGCGGGGCGCCGTCGGGTCGGTGGTGTCCATGAGCACGTTGTGCTTCCCGGCGGACATCACCCGGCCGGTCCGGACCTCGGTGAGGTCGTGGGTGTAGGGCGTGTTGGTGAAGCCCGCCGCCCCGTCACCGTTGAGCCCCACGTGCGTGCGCCACGAGGTGTCCAGTACCACCGGCCCCGTCGGGTCCGTGAGGTCGACGATGTACCCGGAACGCCCGTACGCGTAGGAGCACCGGCCGTCCGGCGTCGTCACGCACGTCCACGTGTGGTCGGTCACCGGCGCCGTGCCGATGACCGACATGTCGGACGGGTCGGACACGTCGACGACCTGCAGGGCGTACCCGTCGGTGGGGTTCGCCGGGTCGACCGCGTCGACCAGCAGGATGTTCCCATCGGTGTCCGGGTCCTCCTGCGCCAGCGCGGCACCGGTGCTGGACTGTGGCAGGGGCAGGGCACCGAGCAGCGCTGGCGCCTCCGGGGTCGACGTGTCGTACACGTACACGCCGCGTGGGTCGGTGAGGTAGAAGCGGTCACCGAGGACGCGGCCACCGGCGGTGCCACTGTGCTCGGGGAACCGGCCGAGGTACTCGACGTTGTCGGTCGCGGCCCAGGTCACGTCGGTCGGGGCCGTGGGCGAGACCGGCAGTGCCGGATGTGCCGTGGCCGGTGCCGCGGCCACGGCCAGCAGCCCGACGACCAGTGACGTGACGACGATCCGACGCATGGGCGCAACTCCCTCTGGGTGCACGGGAACCTTCGACGCGTCCCTCGCGAACTCCTCCCACGGGCCCGCCCGTATGCTCCCGGCGCACGCCCGCCCCCGGCGCCGTGCCACCTGCCTCGACGGATCCGCCATGACGACGCCTGCCAGCCCCGCGGCGGACGAGTTCGCCCTCGCCCGCCGGTGGCGACGGCCACTGCTGGTGCTGTCCGCGCTGCGCTACCTCGTGCCGATCGCCGCACTGCCGCTGGTGCCCGTGCTCACGCCCGACGACGTCGGCCTGCTGACGCTGCTGCGGCCCGGCAAGGAGATCCTGCTGCTCGCCGGCGGGCTGACGCGGACGCAGGGCGCGCCCGGATGGGGGATCGCCCTGCTGGCCTACCTGCCCCTGGGCGTCGGTGGTGCGTGGGCGTTCTACGGGCTGGGCCGCGCCTACGCCCGGGACCTGCGCGACGGCAGCGGGCCGGCGTGGCTCGACCGCGTGATCCCGCCGGACCGGCTGCTGGTCGCCCAGCGGATCCTCGCGCGGCGCGGGCCGGCGATCGCCGTGATCGCCCGGATGGCCGCCCTGCCCCCGACCGTGGTCGCGGCGGCGGCCGGGACCTCCGACGTGTCCACGCGCGCGTTCCTGCTCGCGGACCTCGTCGGGGCCGTCGGCTCCTTCACCCTGGTGTTCGGGATCGGGACGGCGCTGGGGGCCGCGTACGAGCAGGGCGGCCCGTGGCTGACCGGGGTCGGGCTCGTGCTGCTCGTGGCCGTCGCCGTCCTGTTCAACCGCTGGTTCCAGGCCGAGGCCGCCCGGGCCTGACCCCACGGGACCGGGCCGCACCGAGGACGGTGCGGCCCGGGTGGAACGGCGAGGCTCGTCAGTCCTCGCGCTTCATCTGCTCGCCCTTGTGGCCGGCGGCCTGGGCCTTCTTCTCGCGGGCCTCCTCCTCGAGCCGCTCGGCCTCGTCGGCGTTCTGGGCGCGCTTCTGCTGGGCCTCGCCCTCCTTCACCGTGTCCTCGTCACCGGTGACCTTGCCGATGGCCTCCTTGGCGACGCCCTTGGCCTTCTCTGCCATGTTGTCCATCGCGCGCTCCTTCGATCGGGTGCAACCCAGTGAAGGAGGCAGGTGCGCGGCGGTCGAGGGGCCCGACACGGCCGATCGGGCTCTCCTCGGACGCGGGCTGTCCGAACGACCGACCCGGCACGGCGAGCACGCTCGGCGTCTAACCGAGGATGGACTGGCCCGGGCCGAGCTGGCCCATCTGGCGGGCCTGCTCCTCGAGGGCGGCGATGCGC
>CAZDIF010000136.1:0-6530 GCA_964505365.1 uncultured Actinomycetota bacterium | reverse complement strand
CTACATCGCCTCGATCAGCCGGTCCACGCGCTCGTCCTCGGAGCGGAACGGGTCCTTGCACAGCACGGTGCGCTGGGCCTGGTCGTTGAGCTTGAGGTGGACCCAGTCGACGGTGTAGTCGCGGCGCCGCTCCTTGGCCCGGCGGATGAACCGGCCACGCAGGGCCGCGCGCGTGGTCGGCGGCGCGTGCTCCTTGGCCCGGTCGATGGCCGCGTCGTCCAGCACCCGCTGGGTCCGGCCCTGCCGCTGCAGGAGGTGGTACAGCCCCCGCTCGCGCGACACGTCGTGGTAGGCGAGGTCGAGCATCGCCACGCGGGGGTGGCCGAGCGGCAGGTCGTGGCGCGTCTGGTAGGCCTCGACCAGCTGGTGCTTGGCGACCCAGTCCAGCCGGCGGCTGAGCGACATCGGGTCGTGGCGGAGCCGGTCGAGCACGTCGGTCCACTCGGCGACGACGTGGTCGGCCTCGGGGTCGGCGTCCAGCGACGACGCCACGTACTTCTCGACGCGCTCGAGGTAGGACTCCTGGATCTCGAGCGCCGACATCTCGCGCCCGTTGGCCAACCGCACCCGCCGCCGGCCGCTGATGTCGTGGCTGATCTCGCGGATCGCCCGGATGGGGTTGTCGAGGCTGAGGTCGCGGGCCACCGGCTGGTCCTCGAGCATCCGCAGCACGAGGTCGCAGGTGGCCACCTTCAGCCACGAGGTGTACTCGGACATGTTCGAGTCGCCGACGATCACGTGCAGGCGGCGGAAGCGCTCGGCGTCGGCGTGCGGCTCGTCGCGGGTGTTGATGATCGGCCGTGACCGGGTCGTCGCCGACGAGACGCCCTCCCAGATGTGCTCGGCCCGCTGGGCCAGCGAGAAGATCGCCCCCCGTGGCGTCTGCAGGACCTTGCCGGCCCCGGCGAACACCTGGCGGGTGACGAGGAAGGGGATCAGCGCGTCGGCCAGGCGCTGGAACTCGCCGACCCGGGCGACGAGGTAGTTCTCGTGGCAGCCGTAGCTGTTGCCCGCCGAGTCGGTGTTGTTCTTGAACAGCGAGATCTGCCCGGCGATGCCCTCCTCGTGCAGCCGCTCCTCGGCGGAGGCGACGAGGTCCTCGAGGATGCGCTCGCCGGCCTTGTCGTGGGTGACGACCTGGGTCGGCGAGTCGCACTCGGGCGTGGCGTACTCGGGGTGGCTGCCGACGTCGAGGTACAGCCGGGCGCCGTTCTCGAGGAAGACGTTCGACGAGCGGCCCCACGACACGACCCGGCGGAACAGGTAGCGCGCGACCTCGTCCGGCGACAGCCGGCGCTGGCCCCGGAACGTGCACGTGACGCCGTACTCGTTCTCGATCCCGAAGATCCGGCGGCGCATCGTGCCCTTCGTGCTCTCAGCGACAGCGCCCACCGTACCCCGGGTCAGCCCTCCAGCATCTGCGCGACGGTCGACTGGTCGAGGCGGAAGAACCGCCGGCGCGGCCGGGTCTTGTCCAGCCCGGAGACCTCGAGGTCGTCAGCCGGCAGGTCCCGCTCGCCGGCCTCGGCCATGGCGGTGCGGCACAGCCGCACGGCCGCGGCGAGGTCGAGCCCGTCGGACCAGCCCTGCCGCAGCCGCTCGGTCAGCGCCTCGGACTCGCCGCCGATGGCCACCACCTCGTGCTCGTCCACGATCGAGCCGTCGTAGAGGATGTGGAACAGCTCCAGCTCGCCCTCGGGCTCGTCGACCTGCGCGATCAGCAGTTCGACCTCGTAGGGCTTGCTGTCGCCCATGAAGATCGCACCGAGCGCCTGCGAGTAGGCGTTCGCGAGCGACTTGGCGGTCACGTCCTCGCGGGCGTACTGGTAGCCCTTGACGTCGGCCAGGCGGATGCCGGCCACCCGCATCGACTCGAACTCGTTGTACTTGCCGACCGCCGCGAAGGCGATCCGGTCGTAGATCTCGGAGGTCTTGTAGAGCATCCGGGACGGGTTCTCGCCGACGAACACGACCCCGTCGGAGTACTCGACGGCGACGAGGGAGCGACCCCGGGCGATGCCCTTGCGGGCGTACTCCGCCCGGTCCTTCATCATCTGTTCGGGCGCGACGTAGAACGGCATCGCCATGGCTGTCAGCCCTTCGTCGTGGGGTGGGCGGTCACTGGCGCTCGCGGCGGTCGGCCACGATGGTCTCCACGTGGTCGAGGACGACCTCGTCGTCGAGCTCGCGGTACCCGTCGGCGTCGATCACGGCCACGATGGGGTAGATCCGGCGGATGAGGTCGGGCCCACCGGTCGCGGAGTCCTGCTCGGCCGCGTCGAACAGCGCCTCGACGGACAGGCGCACGGTCGAGGATTCGTCGGCGTCGGGCCGGAACCCGTGCAGCAGGGTCTGGCGGGCGACCAGCGACCCGGAGCCACTGGCCGCGTGGCGCTTGGCGGTGTAGCGGCCGCCGACCGGGTCGTACTCGTAGATGCCCGGGTCGAGGGTCCGGGGGTCGACCCCCGCGAAGAGGGGCACGACGACCATGCCCTGCAACGCCAGGGGCAGGTTGGCGCGCACCATGCTCGCGAGCTTGTTGGACTTGCCTTCCAGGCTCAGCGCCTCGCCCTCGACCTTCTCGTAGTGCTCGAGCTCGGTCGAGAAGACCCGCGCGAGCTCCATGGCCGGTCCGGCGGCCCCGGAGATCGCCACCGCCGAGTGGTGGTCGGCGGGGAAGACCTTGCGCATGTCCGTCTTCGAGATCAGGTTTCCCGCGGTGGCGCGTCGGTCGCCCGCGATGATGACGCCGCCCTCGTAGAGCACCGCGAGGACGGTCGTGCCCTCGACCACCTGGTCGTGGAACGGGGACTCGGAGGTGCGTCCGGCGAGCCACTCCGGAACGGCGTCGGGCACGCTGCGGCGCAGCACGTCCGCGAACGATGACGACTGGGCCTCGAACGGTCGGGGATAGACGTCCCCCAGTCCCAGCTCGGCCACGGGTGCTCCTTGTCGGTGGGCGCGTGCCGGCGATGGTAGGCACACGTCGCCGCCCGTGGCCCGCGAGGTTGCGGCGAACCCGCGCAGGAACGCTGCTCAGGCCGTTGCGGCCACCGTCGGGGCGGGCACGACCACCTCGGTGAGGCGCTGCCGGACGTCGGCGACCAGCGCCGCCTCGTCGTGGCGACGGTGGCGGTCGGCCTCGCGGGCGCGGGCACGGTCCTGCGCCGCCTCCTGCACGAGCGCGATCTCGTGGTCGAGGTGGCGGTCGAGGCGCTCGACGAGGTCGTCGTGGACGGCACCGAGCTGGTCGAGGACCTGGCGCCGGGCCGAGCTGACCGCCGCCTCGGTGGTGGCCAGTCCCCCGAGCCGCCAGCCGACCAGCGCCCCGCCCACGACCCCGAGGGGTCCCAGCGCCAGCCCGGCGATGCCGAGGCCGACCATGCTGCCGGCGACGCCGCCGACCCGGTTGCGCGGGTCGACGTCGACCGCGACCTCGAGGGTGCCGAGGTGCACGGGCCCGTCGGTCGGGGTGACCGGCAGGTCGAGGCGGCGGGTCAGGTGCTCGACCCGCTCGCCGATGCGGCGCTGGATGTCGTGGAGGCAGGCGTCGACCTCGAGGCCGAAGCCCGCGACGCGGTCCGCCAGCGCGGCGGGGTCGTGGGCGCCGAGGCGTTCACGTGCGCGGTCGAACAGGTCGTGCAGCTGCAGGTGGGCCTGCAGCCTGGCGTCCTCGACCTGGGCGAGCGCGCCGCGCAGCGCGGTCTCGGGGCCCGTGTCGACGACGTCGTCCTCGATCGGGTCGTCGTCGAGCTGCCCGAGGGCCCGGGCCACCACGGCGTCGAGCTCGTCCGCGGCCGCGGTGACCAGCCGGGGCCCCGCGATGCGGGACGCGAGCTCCTCGAGCCGTGCGAGCAGCATCGCGCCGCCGGCCGCCTCCCACCCGGCGGCGTCGTCGTCGAGGCGTGCCCGGAGCGCCCGGGTGGCGCAGATCGGCACCACGTCGACGTCCTCGCCCGCCTCGGCGACGTGCGCCCGGACGTAGGCGACGATGTCCTCGACGGTCTCCGGGTCGTCGGCGTGGTGCTCGTTGACGTTGCAGGCGACCAGCAGCCGGTCGCCGTGCCGGTCGTGCAGGTGGCGCAGGTGGCCCATCTCGGTCGCGCCGATGGTCGGCGGTGCCGCCACGACGACGAGGCCGACGTCGACCTCCTCCAGCTGCTGGAGCGTGCGGTCGGTGAAGGTCCGGTCGACGTCGTCGAGGCCGGGGGTGTCGAGCACGACGACCCCGTGCCGCAGGAACGCCGACGGCAGCTGCCACTCGACCCCCACCACGCCCCGGTGGTTGCCGGCGTTGTGCTCCTGGGAGGTCCAGAACCGGACCTCGTGCGGCGGCACGACGTGGGTGGTGCCGTCGACCAGGCGCACACGAGCCCCGGGCTCCGGCCCCTCACGGGCCATGACCGGGACCGCGGTCTCCGGGGTCACGCCCATGGGACTGGCCACCGTGCCGAGCAGCGCGTTGACCAGTGTCGACTTGCCGCGCTTCACCAGTCCGAACACGCCGAGCGCGACGCGGCCCTGCTCCAGCCGGTGCTGCAGGCGTGCGAGGTCGAGCGCGACCGTGCCGTCGTCGGCGTCCAGCCGCGACCACGCCTCGCGTGCCGCAGCGACGCGGTCGGTGACGGCTCGTCGCCGAGCCATCATCGCCCCGAGTCCGCCGGTGCCCCGGTCCATGCCGTCCCCTCCCGCAGGGGTCATACGGCAGGAATCGGCGGGGATGTGCCCCGGCTCGACGCGATGTGCGCAGAGCGGAGATGGGCGTGCGCCTACTGGCCGCCCTTCTGCACGTAGTTGCGGACGAACTCCTCGGCGTTCTCCTCGAGGACGTCGTCGATCTCGTCCAGCAGGCCATCGACGTCGTCGAGCAGCTCCTGGTCGGCCTCGGCGGCCTCGGTCGTCTCCTCGACCTCGGCCTCGTCCTCCTCGCGGTCGCGGCCGCGACCGCGAACCTGTTCGCCATCTGCCACGTGGGTCTCCTGCCACCCGGTCTGGCACGAGCGTACCCACCCAGGTCCTGCCGGCCCCGTCCACCCCGACCACCGCCGTCGGTCGGGTCCTCGGGCTCAGCCGGTGATCCGGTCGAGCAGCTCGCGCGCGTCGGAGACCTCGTCGAGCAGGTCGCCGACGTGGGCGCGGGTGCCGCGGCTCGGCTCCATCATGGGGATGCGCTGCAGGGCGTCGCGGCCGACGTCGAAGATCAGCGCGTCCCAGCCGGCCGCGACGATGTCGTCCCGGAAGCGGTCGAGGCACCGGCCTCGGAACCAGGCCCGCGTGTCCTCCGGCGGGGTGGTCATCGCCGCCCGCACCTCGTCCTCGTCCACCAGCAGCTCGACCCGGCCCCGGGCGGCCAGCCGGTTGTACAGGCCCTTGTCCTGCCGGACGTCGTGGTACTGCAGGTCGATCATGCGCAGCCGCGCATCGTCCCACGCGAGGCCGTCGCGGTCGCGGTACTGCTCGAGCAGGTCCAGCTTGGTGGCCCAGTCGACCTGTCCGGAGAGGCCCCGCGGGTCGTCCTCGGCGGTCTCGAGCACCTGCTCCCAGCGCGTCATGACGTCCTCGGTCACCGGGTCGACGTCCTGGTGCTCGAGGTACTTCTGCGCGCACTCGAGGTAGTGCCACTGCAGCTCGATGGGCGTGACCGCGCGCCCGTCGTCGAGCCGGACGGTCTGCCGCTGGGTGAGGTCGTGGCTGATCGCGTGGAACGCCCGCACGGGGTCCTCCAGCCGCAGGGGTGCGGGCAGGGCCTCGTCCTCGATCATCGCCAGCACGATCGCGGTGGTGCCGAGCTTCAGGAAGGTCGCCACCTCGCACAGTGTCGCGTCGCCGTTGATCACGTGGAGGCGACGATGGCGGTCGGGGTCGGCGTGCGGTTCGTCCCGGGTGTTGATGATGGGCCGCTTCAGCGTCGTCTCGAGCCCGACCTCCACCTCGAAGAAGTCGGCGCGCTGGGTGAGCTGGTACGGCACGTCGGGGAGCTCGAACTCGTTGCCCAGCCGGCCCCCACCGACGTACAGGCAGCGGGAGACGAAGAACGGCGTGAGCTGGCGCACCAGCTCGCCGAACGGCACCGACCGGGGCACGAGGTAGTTCTCGTGGGTGCCGTAGGCCGCGCCCTTGCCGTCCGTGTTGTTCTTGTGGATCAGCACGCGCCCGCCCCCGGGCAGCGTCATCGATGCGCGCGCCGCGGCGTCCTCGAGGATGCGCTCGCCGGCCTTGTCCCACACGACGCCGTCACGGGCGTTGGTGACCTCGGGCGAGCTGTACTCGGGGTGGGCGTGGTCGACGTAGAAGCGCGCGCCGTTGGTCAGGACCGTGTTGGCCAGGCCCAGCTCGTCGTCGGTCGGGGGCTCGTGCGCGTCGACCTCGTAGCCACGGGCGTCACGCAGCGGATGCTCGTCGGTGTGGTCCCATCGGACGTCACGCGGACCGCGGTAGGCCGACACGACCATCGACGAGGCCAGCACCGGGTTGACCTCGGCGTCGCCGCCGACGACCTGGATGCCGAACTCGGTCTCGGTGCCGAGGTA
>CAZDIF010000135.1:0-6535 GCA_964505365.1 uncultured Actinomycetota bacterium | reverse complement strand
GCTAGGCTCGCTGCCTCGACGGTGCTCACCGTCGAGCCCGGGGTCTACCTCCCCGACGTCCCCGTCCCCGGTGGGGTCCGCATCGAGGACACCATCGTGGTCACGGCGGACGGTCCCCCCGAGCACCTCACCGTCGCCCAGCACGCCCTCCTGACCGTGCCCGGCTGACGCACCCCGACCCACGAGGACCGCATGGTCTCCACGAACAACCTCAAGAACGGCATGACGCTCCTCCTCGACGACAAGCTCTGGCAGGTCGTCACGAACGAGCACCACAAGCCCGGCAAGGGCCAGGCCGTCGTCCGCACCAAGCTCAAGCAGGTCACGACCGGCAAGGTCGTCGACCGCACCTTCCGCGCCGGCGAGGACCTCGAGCAGGCCATCGTCGAGCGCAAGACGCTGCAGTTCCTCTACCGCGAGGGCGAGGCGTACGTGCTGATGGACACGACGACGTACGAGCAGCAGCACGTGCCCCCCGAGGTCATCGGCGACGCGTCCCGCTGGATCCGCGAGGGCGACGAGCTGCAGATCCAGCAGTACGACGGGGAGATCATCGGCGTCGAGGTGGCACCGACCGTCGAGCTCGAGGTCACGCACACCGAGCCCGGGCTGGCCGGCGACACCGCGACGAACACGCTGAAGCCCGCCACGCTCGAGACCGGCGTCGAGGTGCAGGTCCCGCTGTTCATCGACGTCGGCGAGCGCATCAAGGTCGACACCCGCAGCGGCGACTACGTCTCCCGCGCGTGATGGCCGACACCTCGTCAGGGGCGGGCCCGACGCCGCGCCCCGGGACCAGCGACCCGCGGCGCTCCCGCCTCCGGGCGCTGAAGGTCCTGTTCCAGGCGGACCTGCGGGGACAGGACCCGCGTGACGTGCTCGCGTCGATGACCGACGACCCGGACGCGGTCGCCCTGCTGGACGACGTCGACGACGGTGCCCCCGAGGGACGGCGCCAGCCGCTCGACGACTACGCCGTGCGGCTCGTCGAGGGGGTCGCGACCCACCGCAGCGACCTCGACCGGACGATCGAGCGATTCGCCCGGCGCTGGTCGATCGCCCGGATGCCCGTCGTGGACCGCAACGTGCTGCGGCTCGGCACGTACGAGCTGCTGCACGAGCCGGACCTGTCCCCGGCCGTCGTGATCGACGAGGCCCTCGAGCTCGCCAAGGACCTGTCGACCGACAACTCGAGCCGGTTCGTCAACGGCGTGCTCGAGTCCGTCCGGCGGTGGAGCCGGGAGGGGGACTGAACGGGGCTCAGCTGGCGAGCTCGGTGAGATGGCCACGCAGGTCGTCGGCCCACATCGGGTGGCCGAAGCGGTAGCCCTGCGCCGCGGGGCACCGCAGGATCGTCAGCAGCCGGACCTGGTCGCTGGTCTCGACGCCCTCGGCGACGACCGAGATGCCGAGGTCGCGGCCCAGGCCGATGATCATGCGCACGACCTGGCGCTGGGCGCGCCCGCCGAGGAAGCCCGAGATGAGCGACCGGTCGATCTTGAGCTCGTCGACGGGGAGCTCGGCGATCCGCCCGAGCGTCGCGTCGCCGACACCGAAGTCGTCGATGGAGACGTGCACCCCGAGGCGCCGCAGGGCCGTGAGCGTGCGGAGCATCGCCGGATCGTCGATGGTCGCGATGGTCTCGGGGATCTCCAGCCACACGCGGTCGGGGTCGGTGCCGGTGGACTCGAGCAGCTGCCCGATCGCGCTGTCGAGCCCCGGGTCGAGGCACTGCCGGGGCGAGAGGTTGATGCCGATCGCCCGCGGTGCAGCCGACCCGAGCAGCTCGTCCCAGGCCTTCAGCTGCCGGAGGGAGCGCTCGAGCACCCAGTCACCGAGCCGGTCGATCAGGTCGGACTGCTCGGCGACGGCGACGAAGCGGTCCGGGGGGACGAGCTCGCCGGACGGCAGCGGCATGCGCGCGAGGACCTCGACCCGCTGCAGCAGGCCCGTCTCGAGCGAGACCACCGGCTGGTAGGCGAGCCGCAGGGAGTCGTTCTCGATCCCGTCGCGCAGCATTCCGGCGAGGCGCTCGTCCTCGGCCATGGAGGCGGCGTGGCGGCCGGTGGGCAGTTGGTGCGCGAATGCCACGCGCGAACCGGGGGAGCGCTTGGCCACGTACATGGCGTCGTCCGCCAGCCGCAGCACCTCGTCGGCGGGCCGCTGGCCGTCGTCGGCGGCGACGCCCACCGATGCGCGCACGCGCACGGCCGGCCCGCCGTCGATCGGGAAGGGCGCGTCGAGCGCGTCGATGATGCGCGACCCGAGCCGCGGCAGCTCGTCCATGCTGGGCACGGCCGCGGCGACGACGAACTCGTCGCCGCCGAGGCGTCCCACGAGGTCGTGGGTGCGGGCCGCGTCGCGCAGCCGCTGGGCCACGTGCATCAGCAGGCGGTCGCCGGCCTGGTGGCCGTGGGTGTCGTTGATGGCCTTGAAGCTGTCGAGGTCGACGAAGAGCGTCGCCACGAGACCGCCCTGCCGCTGCGCCTGCGAGAGCATCCCGGCCAGCCGCTCGAGGACCAGGGTGCGGTTCGCAAGCCCGGTCAGCACGTCGTGGCGCGCCTGGTGCCGGTACAGCTGGGTCAGTTCGCCCAGCATGCGCGACACCGGGACCAGGGCCATCTTGTCGCCCGGCCCGCGCACCACCACGTCCTCGTACTGGCTGTCCCGGCTGCGTTCGAGGACGTGGGTCGCGGCGTCGAGCAGGTCGAGGTCGTGGTCGAGGACCAGCGGGTCGCGGTCGGCGACGTCGGTGGCGGGTCGGGCCTCGAGCTCGTCGAGGTCGTCGCGGGCGGTGAGCGCGTCGAAGACGGCACGGTCGACCAGGGCGATGCCGGTGGCGTCGGTCAACAGGACACCACTGAGGCGCGGGTCATCGAGGAACAGGTGCCGCAGCTCCGCGCAGCTGACCGTGGCGTGGAGCACGGGCGCGTCGACCGCCAGCACGCCGATCGGTTTCGAATCCACCTTGCGCCTGCCCCCTGGAGTGTCCGTCTGGTGCGTCCGCGTCCGGCCCGAAGGCCGGCGGCCCCCGGACGCTGCTAGCGTTTCTGCCCCGTCGTCCACGGCGCGGTCGTGGATGCTCCTTCAAACCGGTCCGGTGAGGCCGGAAAGGAGAGGAACCACTCATGCGCTGCGATCCGTGGCCGTCATCCTACGTGACGAGGCCCGAACTCGGCGTCACGATACGCATGTCGTGTGACAGTGCGCTGCGTGCGCACACCCGTGTGGGATGGCGCGCATGAGCCGGCTCCTGGACGCCGACGCGATCTCGCGCGCCCTGCGTCGCCTCGCCCACGAGCTGCTCGAGGCCAACCGCGGGGGGCAGGACCTCGTGCTGATGGGCATCCAGACCCGCGGCGTGCCGCTCGCGCACCGCCTCGCCGCGCACATCCATGACATCGAGGGTGTCGACGTGCCTGTCGGGGCACTTGATGTCACGCTGTACCGCGACGACATCGGCCGTGGCGAGGTCCGCCCGCTGTCCGAGACCCGCTTCCCGGCCGACGTCGACGACAAGGTGGTCGTGCTCGTCGACGACGTCCTGTTCACCGGCCGGACGATCCGGTCGGCCCTGGACGCGGTCCTGTCGGTCGGTCGGCCGTCGGCGATCCAGCTCGTGGTGCTGGTCGACCGCGGGCACCGGCAGCTGCCGATCCGGGCCGACCACGTCGGCAAGAACCTGCCCACCTCCCTGGCCGAGCACGTGTCCGTCCGAGTGCGCGAGGTCGACGGCGAGGACGCCGTCGACATGGAGTGACGAGCATGGAGCCACTGCGCAACCTCATCTCCATCGAGGACCTGTCCGCCGAGCAGCTGGTGGGCATCCTCGACACCGCCGAGCAGATGCACGAGATCGGCGAGCGCCCGATCAAGAAGGTCCCGACCCTGCGCGGCCGGACCGTGTGCAACCTCTTCCTCGAGGACTCCACGCGGACGCGGATCTCGTTCGACATCGCCGCCAAGCGCCTGTCGGCGGACGTGATCAACTTCTCCGGCAAGGGGTCGTCGGTCTCCAAGGGCGAGTCGCTCAAGGACACGGCGTTCACGCTGCGGGCGATGGGGCTGGACGTCGTGGTGATCCGGTCGGGATCCTCCGGGGCGCCGCTGCAGCTGTCCCGGCAGCTGGACGTGCCGGTGCTGAACGCGGGCGACGGCTGGCACCAGCACCCGACCCAGGCGCTGCTCGACCTGTTCACGATGCGCCGCCACCTGGGCCAGCTCGACGGGCTGACGGTCACGATCGTCGGCGACGTGCTGCACTCCCGGGTGGCCCGGTCCGAGGTGCAGGCCCTGCGGCTGGCCGGTGCGACCGTGCGCCTGTGCGCCCCGCCGACGCTGCTGCCGCCCGAACCCGAGACCTGGGGCGTGGAGGTGGTCACCGACGTCGACGACGCCCTGCCGGACACCGACGTCCTCTACCTGCTGCGGGTGCAGCGCGAACGCCTGCACCGGGCGTTCTTCCCGAGCACCCGCGAGTACAGCCGGCTCTACGGGATCGGACCGGAGCGCATGGCCGCCATGCCCGAGCACGCCGTCGTCATGCACCCGGGCCCGATGAACCGCGGTGTGGAGATCAGCCCGGACGTCGCGGACTCCGACCGCGCCCTGATCATCGACCAGGTCGCCAACGGCATCGCCGTGCGGATGGCCTGCCTGTACCTGCTGCTGGCGGGGGAGGGCGCAGCGGAGGCGGCCTGATCCGCTAGGGTTGGCCGACGAGACGGCGCCCGACCGCGCCGCCCTCCTTTAACGACCGGTCCCGTGAGGCCGGGAAGGAGCCCCACCATGGTCAGCCGCGCCGCCGTGCCTGCCGACGCGTTCGCGTCCGGCTCCCTCGTCCTCCGGGGTGGGCGGCTGCTCGACCCGGCCAGCGGCCACGACGGCCCGGCCGACGTCCGCATCGTCGACGGCGTCGTCGCCGAGGTCGGACCGGACGTCGACACCGACGCCGACGAGGTCGTCGACTGCAGCGGCCTGTGGGTCATGCCCGGGTTCGTCGACCTGCACACCCACCTGCGCGAGCCCGGGTTCGAGGACGCCGAGGACATCGCCACGGGCTCGGCGGCCGCGGCCGCCGGCGGCTACACGGCCGTGTGCGCGATGGCCAACACCGACCCCGTGTGCGACTCGGCCGCCGTCGCCGAGATGGTGTGGCGCCGTGGCCGCGACGTGGGCCTCGTCGACGTGCACCCGGTCGGCGCGATCACCAAGGGCCTCGAGGGCATCGAGCTGGCCGAGATGGGCGAGCTGGTCGACTCCGCCGCCGGTGTCACGATGTTCAGCGACGACGGGCGCCCGGTCGCCGACGCGCTGATCATGCGCCGGGCGCTGCAGTACGCGACCCGGTTCGGCGCGGTCGTGTGCAACCACTCCGAGGACCCCTCCCTGACCGCCGACGCCCAGATGAACGAGGGCGCGATGTCGTCGGTGCTCGGGCTGCCGGGCTGGCCGCACGAGGCCGAGGAGGTCATGATCGCCCGCGACCTCATCCTCGCCGACGGGGTCGGGGCGCGCCTGCACGTCCCGCACGTCTCCACCCGGGGCTCGGTCGAGCTCATCCGCTCTGCCAAGCGGCGGGGGATCGCCGTCACCGCCGAGGTGACGCCGCACCACCTCACCCTCGACGACACGGTCGTCGCGGCCTACGACCCGGTGCACAAGGTCAACCCGCCCGTGCGCACGCCCGCCGACGTCGAGGCACTGCGGGCCGCGCTGGCCGACGGGACCATCGACGCGGTCGCCACCGACCATGCGCCCCACGCGCCGGAGACCAAGGACCAGGAGTGGGACCACGCCCCGTGCGGGATGCTGGGGCTGGAGACCGCCTTCGCGGTCGTGCTGACCGAGCTGGTCGGCGTGCTCGACCCGCTGACCGCGGTCGCACGCTTCACGACCGGTCCGGCCGGTGTCCGGGACGTCGGCGCCCACGGCGGCGCGGTCAGCGGCGGACGCCCCGCCAACCTCACGATCGTCGACCCGGCGGCCGTCTGGACCGTTGCGGGGGACCGGCTACGGTCGCGGGCGCGCAACACCCCCTTCGAGGGCCGCAAGCTGACCGGTCGCCCCGTCCACACGCTCCTGCGCGGCCGGTTCACCCTCCGCGACGGCGAGGTCACCGCATGACCGTGAACGACGCCCTGCTCGTCCTCGAGGACGGCACCGCCTTCCGCGGCCGCGGGTTCGGGGCCACCGGGACCGTGTTCGGCGAGGCGGTGTTCAACACCGCCATGGCCGGCTACCAGGAGGTGCTCACCGACCCGTCGTACCGCCGGCAGATCGTGACGATGACCGCCTCGCACATCGGCAACTACGGGATGAATCCCGCCGACGCCGAGTCCGACCACATCCAGGTCGCCGGGTTCGTCGTCCGCGAGGCTGCCCGCCGCCCGTCGTCATGGCGGGCCGCGGAGGACCTGCGGACGGCGTTGTCGGACGCCGAGGTCGTCGGCATCGAGGGGATCGACACCCGGGCCCTGACGCGCCACCTCCGCGACCGCGGGGCGATGCGCGCCGGCCTGTCGACCGAGGTGCT
>CAZDIF010000134.1:0-6545 GCA_964505365.1 uncultured Actinomycetota bacterium | reverse complement strand
CACCTCATGGTCGTGCCGTACGTCCACGAGGAGCACCTCGAGGACCTGCCCGACGGCGCCGCCCACGAGGTCTGGGACCTCGGGCGTCGGGCGGTCGTGATCCTCAAGGAGCGGCTGTCCTGCCAGGGCGTGAACCTCGGCCTGAACCTGTCGCCGGCGGCTGGCGCCGGCATCGCCGACCACCTGCACCTGCACGTCGTCCCGCGCTGGATCGGCGACACCAACTTCATCTCGGTGGTCGGCGCCACGCGGGTACTGCCGCGGGCGCTGGAGGAGATGTACGACGAGCTGGCCGACGGCTGGGCCTGAGGCCCCCGCGCCGGTCGTCACGCCCAGGCGCGGCCGCCGTCCACGAGCCCATCCCGCGGCGCCACCGAGGCGATGGTGCGCATCACGTCGTAGATCGGGACCAGGTGGGGGCCCAGCACCGGCTTGCCGGACGTCAGCAGCGCACCGGACAGCCGCCGCTCGGGGTCCGCCCAGCCGACGATGTTGCTGAGCCCCAGGTGCCCGAAGGCATGGTGGGTGTTCGGCCCGAACAGGCTGAGCACCCGCGCGCCGAGCATGAACCCCATGCCGTACCGGAACGGGAAGCCCAGCGTCAGGTCGACCTCCATGTAGGACTGCTCGGACACGGCGCGGCGGATGGTCCGCGGGTCGAACACGTCGACGCCGTCCAGCGTGCCCCCGCGTCGCAGCAGCTCGTAGAACCGGGACAGCTCGTCGGCCGTGCTGACGGCGTTGGCCGCCGGGACGACGCCGGTGAGGAAGCGCGGGTCGTCCAGCAGCTCGACGACCCGGGGGTAGGGCAGGCCCAGGGCGCGCTCGAGCAGGAACGACAGCGGCGGCAGGACGGGCAGGCCGGTCAGGTGGTTGTCGACGACGTCGTCGACGCGATCGGCCGCGACCCCGTAGCCGAGGCCGGTGAACCCGAGCGGGTCGAGGACCTCGTCACGCAGGACCTCGGCGATGGTCCGGCCGGTGACCCGCCGCACGACCTCGCCCAGGATGAAGCCCCCGCTGACCGCGTGGTAGGCGATCGACCGGCCGGGCGGGTGCAGTGGCCGCGCCTCGGACAGCAGCTGCACCACGTGGTCGACGTCGCCGAGCCGGTCGAGGTCGAGCGCGTGCGGCGGGACGTTCGGCACGCCGGCGCGGTGGCTGAGGACGTGGTTGATCGTGATGTCCTGCTTGCCGCGGGCCGCGAACTCGGGGATGTAGTCGCAGACGCGGTCGTCGACGTGCAGCAGCTGCCGCTCGTCGAGCAGGTGGACGACCATCGCCGTGACCGCCTTGGAGGCCGACGCCAGCACGAACGGGTCGTCCGGGGTGAGGACGGTGGCGTCGGCCCCTCGGGTCGCACCCGGGCCGTTGCCGTGGGCGTGGCCGATGGTGCGGTCGATCACGACCTGCCCGTCACGCCGCAGGCACAGGGCCATCGCCGGGTGCACGCCCGTGCGATAGACCCGCTCGACGCCGGCCCAGACCTGCTCGACGTCGTCGCGGGTCATCCCGACGTCGGCGGGCTCGACCTCGGCCCCCTCGCGCACGCGGGTGACCGTGGCCAGGTCCCGCGGCACGCGGCAGCGGCGCACGGGGCCGGGCAGGGACGGCAGCACACGGCCCGCGACGCGCAGCGCGGACGTCGGCAGCGATCCCATGTGTCCTCCCGGGTCGGGGCGATGTCTACCAGCCGGTCGGCCCCGTGACCGCGCCGGGGGACCCCGCCGTTTCGGTACCGTCCCCGGGACAGACGCTCGAGGTCGCGCCCCGTGGCACTCCGCTCCAACTTCTCGAACGGGATCAACCGCATCGTCGGTCCCGTGGGCGAGGGCATCGCCCGGACGGGGGTGACCCCGAACGTCCTGACCACGCTGGGGCTGGTGCTGACCACCGGGGGTGCCTTCATGGTGGCCACCGGCCGGCCCGTCGCCGCCGGGTGGGTGCTGGTCGTCGGTGGGCTGATGGACACCTTCGACGGCGCGGTGGCGCGCGCGCTGAACCGCAGCACGCCGTTCGGTGGCTTCTACGACTCCGTCTCCGACCGCCTGTCCGACGGCATCATCCTCGTCGGCGTCGCGTGGTGGGTCGCCGACCAGCCGCTGCTGTTCCTCCTCACCATGACGGCCCTCGTCGCCGCACAGGTGACCTCGTACGTGCGTGCCAAGGCCGAGGCCATCGACCTGTCGTGCTCCATCGGCGTGCTGGAACGGGCCGAGCGCGCCATCCTGCTGATGGCCGGCCTCGTGTTCCACCAGTGGATCCTCGAGCCGGTGCTGTGGGTGCTCGCCGTCGGCGGGCTGGTGACGGTCGTGCAGCGCATCCACCACGTGTGGTGCCAGATCGACCGTGACGTGCCCGAGGAGCTGCTCGTCGCGATGTCCGGTGACCGGGCCTGGAACCGGGCCTTCCTCGGCACGGCACGACGGCTGTACGGGCGGCAGAACTTCGACGCGGCCATGGATGACCTCGTGGCCACCGGCGACGTGGAGCGGCCGGAGCGGTGAGGCCCGCTGCCTCCGTCGAGGACCTGCCGCCCGGGCCGCCCGAGACCTGGCGGCAGCGCTTCGCGTACTGGCAGTACCGGACGGTGTGGGAGGCGGCGGCGCGGCTGCCGCAGCCGCTGGCGGCCCGGATCCCGCGCCAGGCCGGCGCCGCGTTCTACCGCGCGGCGCCCACCCGCCAGCTGGACCAGGTCCGCCGCAACCTGTCGCGCGTCCTCGGGCACCCGCCGGCCGACGAGCTCGAACGGGTCGTGAAGGCCGCCTACGTCAGCTACGCCCGCTACTGGCTGGACGCCTTCCGCCTGCACACGTTCGAGCCGGAGGACGTGCTGGCCCGGTCGACGGGCGAGAACCTCGAGCTCGTCGACGACCTGGTCGCCACCGGGAAGGGCGCGATCCTCGCCACTGGCCACCTCGGGTCGTGGGACATCGGCGCCTTCTTCACGACCCAGCGCGAGTGGAGGATGGCCGTCGTCGCCGAGGTCGTCGAGCCACGCCGCCTCTTCCAGCGGTTCGTGGACCTGCGTCGGCAGGCCGGCATCGAGGTCTTCCCACTGGTCAGGGGAGGCGACATGGTCTCGCGCCTCGAGGGCGTGGTGCGCGACGGCGGGCTCGCCACCCTGCTGTCCGACCGGGACCTGAGCAAGCGCGGGCCGGTGGTGGACTTCTTCGGCGAGCCGTGCCGGCTGCCGCCCGGGGCCGCGGTGCTGGCTCGCCGGACGGGCCGCCCGGTCGCCGTCGGGGCGTTCCTGACCCGCGGTGACGACGGTTACCACGCCGTGGTCCAGTCGGTCGTCGACGTGGCGCACCTGTCGGTGGAGGAGGGGACGCAGGTGATCGCGCACGAGCTCGAGGGGCTGATCCGCCGGGCCCCCGAGCAGTGGCACGTGTTCGTGCGCAACTGGCTCGCCGACCGCGAACCGGACCACCCGGCCGTGGCCGAGGCCGCGCGATGACCCGGCCGCTCCGCGTCGTCCTCGTCAGCCCGTACGACATGGACGTCCCGGGCGGCGTGCAGCAGCACGTCCAGCACCTCGCCGACCACCTGCGACGTGGCGGCGACCACGTCACGGTCGTCGCCCCCGGCCGCCGCAGCCGCGGGGACCGCGTGGCCGTCGGCCCGTCGGTCCGGGTGCCGTTCAACGATTCGGTCGCGCCCATCGCGCTGCGCCCCGACGCGGCGACGCGCACCGTGCGGGCGCTCCGATCGCTGCGTCCCGACGTCGTCCACGTCCACGAGCCGCTGGTCCCGTGGGTGTCGACCGCGGCCACGCTGCGGTCCCCGGCCCCGGTGGTCGCGACCTTCCACGCCTGGTCCGATCGCGACCGGGCCTACCGCGTGGCGGGGCGGGCGCTGCGCCGCCTGCTGGACCGCGTGGACGTGGCCCTGGCCGTGAGCCCCGCCGCGGCCAGCTACCACGCGCGGGCGCTCGGCCGGAGCGAGGACGACTTCACCATCGTGCCGAACGGCGTCGATGTCGCGTGGTTCCGCGCCGGCCGGCCCTTCCCGCAGATGCAGGGCCACGAGCGGCTGCTGTTCGTCGGCCGCCTCGAGCCACGCAAGGGACTGGAGCAGCTGCTGCACGCCTTCACCATCCTGCGCGCCACGCGGCCCGACCTGCGCCTGTACGTGGTGGGGGACGGGCCCGACCGGGACCGCTGCCAGCAGCTGCTGCCGACGCGCCTGCGGTCGGACGTGGTGTTCCTCGGCCGCGTCGACACCGACGAGCTGCCGCGGTTCTACGCCTCCTGCGACCTGTTCGTCGCCCCGGCACTCGGCGGTGAGTCCTTCGGGATCGTCCTCATCGAGGCCCAGGCCGCGGGCTGCCCCGTCGTCGCCAGCGACATCCCCGGCTATGCGTCGGTGATCACCGACGGGGTCGACGGGCGGCTCGTGCCACCCCGCGACCCGGACGCGCTCGCGGAGGCCATCGGGGCGCTCCTGGACCACCCCGCCACCGCCCGGTCGCTGGCCGAGGCCGCGACGCGGAGGGTCGACCGCTACGACTGGTCGGCGGTCACGGGCCGGGTGCGCGAGGAGTACGCGCAGGTCGTCGGTGCACGGGGTGGCGCGCTGTAGCATCACGCCACCCACCGACCCTCCAGGTGCCGCTCATCATGATCATCGCGCTGGTCCTCGTCGCCGTCCTGGTGGTCGCGGTCGCCCTGTGGGTGGTCGGGGCGTACAACCGGCTGGTGCGGCTCCGCAACCAGTGCGAGGAGGCCTGGGCGGGCATCGACGTGCAGCTGACCCGGCGCCACGACCTCATCCCCAACCTCGTCGAGACCGTCAAGGGCTACGCGTCCCACGAGCGCGAGACCCTCGAGGCCGTGATCGCCGCCCGCGGGGCCGCCGTGGACGCCTCCGGCCCGGCGGAACAGGCCGAGGCCGAGAACCTGCTGACCGGGGCGCTGCGCCAGCTGTTCGCCCTGGCCGAGGCCTACCCGGACCTGAAGGCGGACGCGAACTTCCGCGAGCTGCAGGCCGAGCTGACGGCCACCGAGGACCGCATCGCCCGCAGTCGCCAGACCTACAACGCGACGGTGCGCGAGTACGACACGGCCCGCGAGGTGGTCCCGACCAACGTCATCGCGGCGATGTTCGCCTTCGAGCCCCGCGAGTACTTCGAGACCGAGGACCCCGACGCCCGGGGCCCCGTCCAGGTGGAGTTCTAGATTGTCACGTTTCCTGGCCCTGCTGCTGGGGGTGGCACTGCTGGTCACGGGCTGCTCGGGTGATCCCGAGCCCGAGCCGACCCCGACGCCGACCCCGACCCCCACGACCCCCTCGCCGACGCCGACACCCGAAGCGGCGTTCCCCTTGACGGGCGAGCCCACGGACGACCCGAGGCTGGACCAGCCGGTGCTGGCCGTGAAGATCGACAACGCGCCGGCCGCGCAGCCGCACGCGGGCCTCGACGAGGCCGACGTCGTGTTCGAGCAGATCGTCGAGGGCGGCGTCACGCGCTACGCGGCGCTGTTCCACTCCACGATCCCGGACGTGATCGGCCCCGTACGGTCCGGCCGACTGCTGGACCTACCCCTCATGGAACCGTGGTCCAGCGTGTTCGCGTACTCCGGGGCCCGCAACGAGGTGACCGCGCTGCTGCGCAGCGGCGAGCAGATCGGCCTGCTGCCGGACAGCGGCCCCCCGCTCTTCACCCGCGAGTCCGGTCGTTCCGGCACGCACAACCTCATGCTGGACGGGCCCGCCGCGCTCGAGCGGGCCGACACCCTCGACGGTGCCGGCCCGGTCCCGGACGACGTGCCGTGGATCTTCGAGGAGGAGCCGCCGTCCGGTGGCGAGGACGCCGAGGAGTTCGACGTCCGGATGACGTCGTCTGCGCGGGTCACGTGGACCTGGGACGAGCAGGCCGGCGCCTACCGACGCGCCCAGAACGGCAGCGAGGCCCGGGTCACCGGCGACGGCCAGCTCGGCCCGGCCACCATCGTGGCGATCCTGACCGACATCGGCACCGGTGGGTGCTGCGACACGGCCGGCAACCCGTACGTCACGACCCGGCTCGAGGGCGAGGGCGACGCGGTGGTCTGGCGCGACGGGCAGCGGTTCGAGGCCAGCTGGCACAAGGACGACGCGGCGTCGTTCCTCGAGGTCCACACGCCCGACGGCGAGGCCTTCCCGTTCGCCCCCGGATCCACCTGGTTCCACCTGACCAACCCCTCGGCGGTGGGGGCTACCCTGTGAGGTCGATCGCCTCGACCTGACGGAGACAAGGAACCGCCCATGGACCAGGCCTCTCCCCGCACGGGCACGACGCGCGTGAAGCGCGGCCTGGCCGACATGCTCAAGGGCGGCGTCATCATGGACGTCGTCACGCCGGAGCAGGCGCGGATCGCCGAGGAGGCCGGCGCCGTCGCCGTCATGGCGCTCGAGCGCGTGCCCGCCGACATCCGCCGTGACGGCGGGGTGGCCCGTGCCTCCGACCCGGACATGATCGACGGGATCGTCGAGGCCGTGTCGATCCCGGTGATGGCCAAGGCGCGGATCGGCCACTTCGTCGAGGCGCAGGTGCTGCAGTC